>WALG01000111.1 GCA_015522955.1 DHVE2 group archaeon | reverse complement strand
TTTAAAGATTTTGGAAAAAATTACCATTTAAAAGACGGCCATATTTTCGAAGGTTCTTCTCTCGAAAAGGTTTGACTCAGTAATACTGTAAATCCTCACTTTTCATAAACTCTCGAAGAAGTGAGGTGGCATATGAGCCCGGATGCAGAGTAAAGTGAAATTCGCAACCCTCCCGCCAATAATCTAAGATTGGAGAGAGCATATTTCTCCTCCGCCCCTTGGAACTAAGTTCTGACATCTCCTTAATTCTAAAATCTCTGAAACTTACGCCCTCCTCCTCCATGATTTTGCGCTCAATCTCCCCTTGTAGCCCATCACTCCATGTGGTTGCATATCCTGGCAGTATGGTGGATAAGTACGCTTTTCTCTCCCCCACTCTTTTTCGTAGAGTATCGATATTGAACGAGTCCACAGTCACAAACTCCTGCGCAGGAAGCATGTGAGAATCTACTTTCATAACGATATCTCCAACTCTAAGGTCCATGTCCATTCTCAATCTTTCGCTCAGTATTCTGTTGAATATGTATGCCTGATACCCATGCACAAAGAGAAGCAGTAAATTCTCGGGCAATTTGCGGAGGGCACCAATGTAATCTCTAGGATTTGTAATTAGATGATTGAGTAGTGCACGCTCATACTCCGCTATGAGCGATATGTTCTTTATAGCCTCTCTGGCATCAAGAGTTTCGAAGAATATCCTGCGGCCTTCATCCTCCTCAAACGAGGAGGGATAGCCTATATAGTATCTCACAGCCTCGTCGTACTGGCCGCGAATTATGTGCTTGCCTACAATATGTGTTACGGGCCGCGATGCTCCAAACCTCTGCACTCCAAAAAAGTTGGGGAACATGCCCGCAAGTTCTTCCTCTATCCGGGTAACTCTATCATTACATGTTGTATCGCTTATGAGCACATCGAATCGATTGCCCAGCAAATCTCCAATGTGGAGTATATAATCTGTGCGAAATGCATCTATAATCTCTACATCCTTCATATTGATTGATACCTTGCCTTTATAATTCATTATGCAGAAATACTGCACCGTGATGGCCCTCTTATCCTTGTTTCCTGCAAATCTTATGCGACGCCTGCTTATACCCAGATGCTTGCTCAAAATTTTAACAAATCTGTTAGTTTCCCAGTTTCGCAATCTTACTCTGAGGCAGAGATGTTTGCCTGCTGGATTTTTAGGAATATCGATGGGTATCTCTTCAACGTAAAAATCATCAATGTTCTTTCTCAATTTGCCCCCAATACCTGGGGTAGTAGATAAAAAAGAATAGATGCCAATATCTCTTTCTGTGTACATTCAAATCCAGACTTCGTCAACAAGTCTGTACTCCAGAATCTCTTGGGGCTTGAAGAATAACGAAATCTCACGCTCTGCACTTTCAGGCGAGTCTGAACCGTGAACTAGGTTATTCTGTATGCTTACTGAATAATCTCCGCGTATCGTGCCAGGTGCGGCCTCCACACCGTTGGTCTTACCCATAAGGTTGCGCACTACTTTTATAGCGCTCTCACCCTCGAGAACCATGGCTATGATAGGCCCCGAGGTTATGTAGTCAAGAAGGCTCTCGTAGAATGGCTTGCCCTTATGCACTTTGTAATGCTTCTCTGCAAGTTCTCTACTGACCCAGAGCATCTTCATTGCCACAATCTTCAGTCCCTTTTTTTCGAATCGCAATATAATCTCGCCTACCAAGCGACGGTGGAGAGCATCAGGCTTTAGCAATACCAGTGTTCTTTCCCTCATTCCCTCGCCTCTGCAAAAGATGCAGTCTCACAGTCTTCTCCTTTCTGTATGCTTCGGTCCATCTTATCTTTCTCGGGATTCTGCCAAGTTTAAGCATATTTTTCTGGCACTTGCTGCTGCAGAAATAGTAAACACGACCATCTCTGGTAACGTACATCTTTCCAGTCCCGGGTTCTATCTCACGGCCGCAAAAGGCACAAACTCTCTTGTAAGGCATTGTAATCACCTGGCCTCAAGTTTTCTGGCCTCTCTAGCAGTCTCACGGAGCATCAGTATATCGCCAATGCGGACGGGTCCCATAACATTGCGAGTCAGAATTCTGCCCTTGTCCCGACCCTCCAGAACGCGAACCTTGACCTGGGTAACCTCACCAGTCATCCCTGTTCTCCCCATAATCTCGACAACTTCCGCTGGAGTCGCTTCATCTACCATCTAAATCACCTTCATTTTTTGAGTGAGTTGATTTGCTCGATGATTTCCTTGAACGCCTCTTCGGATTTTCCAAAATCCAAGATGCCCACAGATGCTGCACTCTTTAGGCCCACTCTCTTTCCAAGTTCCTGCTTGCTTGCAACGTAGCCATAGGGTATGCCCTTTTCTTCGCACAGAAGCGGTAGATGTGCTACTATCTCGGGGGGATTAACATCTTCCGCAATGACCACAAACTTTGCATTGCCACGTTCAACTACCTTTGTAACTTCGTTGGTTCCCTTTCTTATTTTGCCAGTCTCGTGGGATAGTTCTACAGCACTGTAGAGTTTATCCTGAAGTTCCTTTGGAACTTCAAATCTTACATATATTGCTCCCATTTTTTATACCTCCTTCATTTAGTCAATCATAGGCAGTTCACGAAAAACCTTATGGTATAAAATAATTTTGGAGTTTAGCCTTAAAGAATCTCGGGAGGGGCATGTGCAAGTTTCACAAGCGCCTCAGCCTCGGCAAAATGCAGTTTCCCGATGAATACCAGTGTGTGAAGGGGTGACCCAAAATCCTCATCGATTAAATCCCCAAGGTATCCTGCACGCACTGTGGGATTTGGAGAACCTGCTCTTGCAACCACACCTATAAGCGAGCGAGATTTGATAAGATTTTTGCGCTTTATTTTTTCCATCTCAAGCAATATTTGCATTGCCTGATTTGCAGTCATGGGCTCGGGATTGATATCGAGAAGTATGAGTGTATGCAGCCCAAGTTTGTAATTACTATATATGAAATCATAGGCACTGGTGGGAAAGTAGTTATCTTGAGGATAGGGTATAGATACTATCCTGCCAAATTTGTAGTGCTGCAGGCCCAACAGTCCGGGACCTGCAGTGCTTATGGATGCTCCATGAATAATCCGGGTTTCTACTCCTCGCTCCTGAGCCATAATACGCAGCGATATGTGTGTTGTGGCAGTTAAAGGATCTCCTGCAACGAGGAGCACAACACTCTTGTCTCTCGCTGCCTCAATGAGCATTTCGCCATTCTCAACATCCTCTCTGCTCAACACGGTTATTCTTTTTCCAAAAAACTCCTCCATGCTATGCAGTTCTGTCCCAATAAGACGGGAGGTATAGAACTCTGCAAAAACCATATCTGCGCTGCGCACTGCCTGATAGCCGCGCATACTTATGTCTTTCTCATCATAGAGTCCTAGGCCAACGAGGGTGAGCATGGATCTTATATCTCTCTATCTTTATTTAAATTTCTCTCTAAGAAGATATTGAACCTCCGATGCGTGGTAAATGCAAACACATTTATAGAATCAGGCAAGAATAACGATTTTTAAGGCTACTAAAAAAGTTAAATAGTGTAGCAAAGGCAATCTATGCTAATAAATACCAGAGTTCCATCAAATTCTCAAACACCACATCTGTATTATTTATCTTTCTCTCTCCTCCCTCTCCCATATAGGAAACAATTACTGCGGTTTCGGGTGAGTATTTCTCTATGAAAGACCTCAATCCGCGCTCTACCTTTTCTGGAGAGGCATGAAGCGAAGTTAAATTTTAGTCGGGTTAAAATTAAAGTGTAAATGAAAATCAGTACATAATCATTCCGTAGCGCTGTGGGTAGTAGTTATTTTGCCCGTATACTTAAGGGGATGCAGGGGGAGGGATTCGAACCCTCGAACCCCTACGGGACGGGACCCTAAATCCCGCACCTTTGACCTGGCTCGGTAACCCCTGCTCTTATCCGCATTGCCTTGTGAATTATAATCTTTTTGCTCTCTTTAAAATTAGCATACTCAATAAGCGCATAAAAATTGGAAGAGAGAACTATGTTTTTCTTCTTTTCATAATAACCATGGCTGCGACAACAGTGCCAAGTATTATGACTCCCAATGTTCCAAACTCAGGAATGACCTCTTCTCCCCAGTTATCCGAGGAGGTTATGGTATTCCATGTGCTCAAATCTCCAAACATACCGCCCACAGGAAAGAGAGAATAGCCAACACTATCCTCATACATGTATAATATAAATCCAATCTGTAACGGCATTTCGGATGTGATACCAAGTTTGCTGTACTCTATAGCAATCTCCACGGTCCATCCTGTGGTGGATGAATTGTCCATAGCGTAGTTCCATCCAGAGGGTGCAACCTCGCTCCACCATCCAGTGCTCGGATCTCCTTGAAACTCTCTTGCGCTTCCCTGATGATAGATCATAATCACAAAATCTCTGGTTTCTGGAGATCCTCCATTATGACCCACATCAAAGCCCAGTTGAAGATTAGTGTTTCCTGCATCATTGGGCTTTATGTAGCGTAATCCAATTATCAAATGCTCTGCATCATGCTTCACGAGCACGGTTATGTGTTTTCCCATGGGTGTGGGTGCTTTGTAGAAGAACGATGAATCGCTCCATTCGTAAAGATCTCCATCAACATTTACAGAGTACCCCTCTCGAGCATCCATGGTCATCTGATCCGTGTCCCAGAGAGCCTGTGAATACAGTACCAGATTCCAGGTATCTGGAACCGTATGCTGTGCATCTCTGGGTATTCTATTCACAGCACCTGCTATATTCAGGGCTATCTGCATTCTTATCTCTTTATAACTGTCCGGAGTTATTCCAAGTTTTGAAAAAGATATTCTCAGTTCAAAATGCACTGAGGTTGCTCTCATTTTGAATTTCATATCCGCATTTGTGAGAGTTTGCACAGTCCCCCATCCAGTGCCTGTTCCGTAATGCTCTGAGACAGTAAAGGTACCCGATGAGCTTTTGCCACCCCATATTTCAAAATCATCAGTGTGAGGTGCAGCACCGCCATCACCGTTGGTGTCAAAGTATAGGTATATACTTGAATAAGAGCCTGTTGCATTAGGTATGTATCCACCAATATACAGATTGTTGCTGTCATGACATACATTAATCTGGTATGGATTTCCATCCTCATACATTTTAAGTGGATAATGACTCGCACCAAGCCATTCATCACCATTATAGAGCCCATCTACATTTATAGATGCCCATCTCTTTGAGTTTAGATAATTGAGTTCTCCATTCCAGTTATACTCTGAGTAAGTGGTAATGGCTGTTTGCGCATCTTGCCAGGAGAATGTGTTGGGATAGGCCCCTATAACTCCGTTTAACTGGTACATTACTCCAAACCCCATAATATTGTTACTTCCACGGGCTATTCCCAGATAGTGCTTGGATACGCGAATCTCAGCATCCATATGCGACGACGTGTAGGTTGCATTACCTGCAAAATTAATACCGTCAAATCTCTTAAACGAACTCCAGGAATTATAACCATTTGCCTCCCTGTAAGATAGGCCATAATATTCTTCAAAGACGATATAGAACACAGAGGTGTCTATCCCCACCGTTCTGTTGTTATCTCTTTCGAACCATACATCCACAAAATCGTTGGAGTATGTTGAATTGGTCATATGTATCCAGATATAGAGATAATCTGGATCTTCAACCATCGACACATAACTGTAATGCTCCACTGGTACTTTCATGGATGGATACCATTCGGATATGTAGGGTGTTCCATCAGTGGTAATCTTGTATTGAGCCTTGGTAATGGGTACATTCATGGCATAATAATAGTATGTATAATGAATAAGATTGCTCAGGAGATTGTCTCCATCACTGGTGAGATGTGCAGGACTCTGTGTATATCCGAATAGCACAAAATTTTTAATCTGAATTATTGGTGCATAATCAAGATTGTTATAGTAAAATCCCATGCACAGTGACTGATTATCATTCAAACTTGATTTTCTTCCCAGATACATGCGAGATGCAGAGTTATCGAATAATGTTAAAGTGCCAGGCACCCCTGCTATTTGATGGGGTGTATTGTAAACAGACAGGTTTTTCTTCACCACCAGTTGATTGGTTGAATAGATGGCATAGTTAGCAGGGTATCCCATACTTGCATAGGCATATATACCCCCATATCCCGCACCCAAGATAGGTATATGAGACCTTAGCATAATCTTCAGGTCCACAGGATTCACCGCGTGGGAATCGGTACCAATTATGATGAGCGCATAATCCTCATACTCTACATTTCTGGTCATATTGTATGGCAGAAAATTTACCATATGATAGCCCAAACCATCCAGATAATCCATCCACTCTCCAGCAAGCGTGGTATTATCATAGATGAAAAGTATCTGCCTATAATCTGCCATAGCCGAATTCTTTATTTCGTTACCATTTGCTCCTCCTCCCAGAGTTATTAGTGATGAAAAAATTAGCATCACCATAACCAAGATGGGAACAATCAACTTACTCTTAGTTCCCTCCATGCTATTCTATAACATTCATACTATTTTATACCTCGTGTTTATACTCACCATTTTGCAAAAATTCTATAATTGTCAGGTAGATTGCCAACCACTCAAGAAACTTCAAAAATTAAATTGAATCCTCAGGAGTTTCATCAGCCCGTAATCTTTACCATATTTTATATCATTTAACACCGCCTAATCACCCTTTATTAAGGTGTCCATATACTCCATCTATGTTCTCACTATTTGGCTACTCAGATCTATTTTTTGAGTTATAACGTCTCGAAAAATCATGGAGAATAAGTTTTGCACGTATTTTCAATGCAGATTTCATGCATCATTTCTCGCTTAAATACTCGGATAGTTCTTCCAGATTTTCAAACACCAGATCAGCACTGCCCTCAACAGGCAGTGTAGCACCATAGCCACGCCTTCTTATCCATACAACCTTAATTCCATACTTTTTGGCTGGCAATATATCATGATATACGCTCTGTGCCGCATGAATCCATTTTGATTTTGGCACGCCAAATACCTTATAAGCATATTCGAATACTTTCACTGAAGGCTTGTATGCTTTTACCATCTCTGCAGTTATCACAAAATCGAACTCTACACTAAGATTCTCTATCGTCCTCACAATAAGATCATTATCAATATTCGAGATTATGGCAATTTTATTCTTCTCTTTTATTTTGAGCAATGCGTCTCTAGAATCTGAAAAGGCAGGCCAGGAAGGCAAACTATCCACAAGCACGTTTTTCTCCTTATCCGTCACGTATATTCCATATCTTCGTGCTATCTCAGCAACCAAATTTCTCAAGATATCCTTGTAGCAACAATACTCTTTTTCCAGCATTGCCTCTACCTGAGCATAGTGTTTCAGCATCTCTTCTCTCTGCACTCTGATTCCCCTCTTTGCAAATATCTCGCTCAATGCTTGTACTATCCCTGTTTCCCAGTCAATTATCGTACCATAACAATCAAAACTGATTACTCTATCCATCCATACAGATAACCCGGAGGCTGCATATAAGGGTTTAGGTGAGTTTATGCATTCACAAGTGTCTTATCCTCTTCTCTGAATATAATGTAGAACAGCAACACTCCCACAATGGCTATAATGCCCATGGACAACATACCCAGAGAATAAGAACCTGTGGCTCCGTATATAGCACCTATCAGCACGGGTCCGACCACTCCAAACCCGTTTCCCATCCCATTCATAAGACCCGTGGCAGACCCTACCATTTCCCTTGGCACTCTGATCTGCAGCATTGCAAAAAATACAGGAGTCATCATATCAGTGGTGAAGAATATCATAAAGCACAGCACATCTGCCAGAATCCATGAAGTGGTTCCTATTAGTGCTAGAAGTATGAAAAATACAGCACTGAGAGAAAAACTTATTACCACCACGCTCTTTCGCTTTCCAGTAACATCACTTATCCAAGAGGCCAGAAACAGTCCCACAAGTCCGCCCAGATACGGGATGGTCGCGGCATAAGATAGGTGATTGGCGGATACTCCTAGAGCATCCATTAGATAGGTGGGAAGCCAGAGCCCTATGCCCCACCATATAATTGCTCCTGAGATATAACCTGCTAGCACACCTACAAAGTTTCTGTTTGTGAGCAGGCTCTTAAATAAATGCCAAATCTCGAGTTTTTTAGCACGCTCTTCCTTAACTGGAGTCTTGATAAATACTGCTACCATGGGCACCAGAGCAAGCCCCAAAGCCCCGGCAAAATAAAATGCAAAACTCCATGAGATGCTTATAATCAGGGGAGTGAGGAGCAGTGGAGTGAGCATGTTGCCCACGGTAGCACTGCTTAAAAACACAGAACTTGCTCTGGCACCTTCTCTCTCTGTGAACCAGTAGGCAGTGACCTTGTTTGCAGAGGGAAAGAGCACTCCTTGGGTCAGTCCCAGCAAAAATCGAGATAAAAACAATATAGAATAAATATATCCCGCTGCACCTGCTAAGAAAAGGGTCAGAGACCAGGAGATCATAGATATTAACAGCACATTCCTTGCTCCAAACCTGTCTATAAAAGGACTCAAAAATATGTTAGATATCCCATAGCCAACCAAGAAAATTCCAAGGAGCAGGCCTCCAAGATTTCCAATCTGCGAAATGTTCCATCCGTAATCCATCGCTATGAATTTTAGAGCCACAGAGATGCTCATTCTGGCAATGTATCCGGTGACCGTGGTCAGAAACAGAGTCAGGAGAATCATCAATTTTAATCTGGAAATTCTTGCAGAACTCATATTTAATCCCTTACTGAGCCAGACCTCTCATTTCATTCTCCACATCAAATAAAGTGACAATTTTCAACGTATAGATTGGGCTGGGATTGAAAAATTTATCCTGAGTAATTCTAATCTTGCTCAGATTATCTTTCATAGTAACAATAATGTACTTGTTCTCTTAAATTTTTGCCTTTAGAATATGGAGAAAATATTATTAAACATTTACTCAATAAGCATCGGATGACTGCTCTTGAAGATATAGCCAAGGCTCTGGACGCAGAGATTCTTGATACTGGTAAGGTTGTGAAGACTGTAAAGCAGGCAACACAGGCAACAGGAGCCTCTGAAAACATGATAATAAAATCTCTGATATTGGTATGCGATAAACAACCCATCCTCGCAATTTTAGATGGAAGTTCCAAACTTGATTTTAAAAAATTAGAGCGAAGATTTGGCAAATGCAGATTTGCCACTCCCCGGGAGGTTAGAGAACTTACAAACTACGAGATTGGCGGTGTACCTCCTGTGGGTATCTCTCTTCTCACAATCATCGATTCGAGGGTTATGAACCACGATTATGTGATTGGTGGAGGTGGAAAAATAGACAAATTGCTAAAAATCACACCTGAAAAAATTCTGGAATATCAGAATGCTGAGATTATGGAGATACATAAATAAAGCATCATGTCTTTGTCATCTTCTTCTTTCTCTCCTTTGCTGTATAGCCTGTAACACGATACAAAAACTCGTTCCATACTCTCAGCGTCTTCTGCGCTTCATCGCTTTCCACCTTTCGTGATTTTGTATCTATAGCAATTCTCTTATCCTCAGGCCAGACCTCTATGCGTTCCAGCCCAAGATACGAAGAGACAAGATGCCCGTGCTCTTCTCGCACCTCGCCAAACAGTTCTTTCATAATCTCTTTAATTCCTTCAAGCGTTTTTCTATGTCCTCTTTTGAAATCGTAGAGTCTCATACCCATCCTATAGACCGTGATGAATTTTATTTTTTCGCTCACAACATGCTCATGCCCAGCAGATAGTGAAAAAATGCCCATACTCCCAGAGGAACTATAAAATTGTCCACATCTCTTGGAGATACGGCTTCTAGAACTACCGCTATGAGAGCAGCGAGAAATATGCGCATAGAATCCCACATTCCAAAGAATGCCTGTGATAGCAGAAGTGAAGAGACTACGGTGCCCAGATACACACCCAGAGAACCTTCTAAACTCTTCTCTCTGCCCAGAAGTCGATACTTATGTATCCCGTAATATTTGCCCACAATGGGTGCAATGCCATCTCCAAATCCCACAGAGGCTACGGCCACAACACCCTCAATTGTGCGATATCCAATTAGCGTGATAATTATTATCATCAGCGGAAAGAACAACACTCCGAGCAACAGTTCTTTGGGGTTACCCGTCCGCGTCATACTTCGTACTGTAGGATCATCAGAACTCTTGGTAAGCGCTGTGTATACCAATAAAAGTACCCAGATTGCAGGAGTAATTAGAAATATATACAATCCCCAGGAGGTCGTATAGAAAAACCAGAATATCACAAGTCCTCCTGCCCACATATGCACAATCTTACGTGATATGTCCTGTGGAAATCCACGCTTGACTGCGCGGTCCATAACCATTACAATGAAGAACGTGTAAAGAAGTTCCAAGATGCCTATAACCACATCAACCCATAGCGTCACCTAATCACCCCTCAATTATCGTGCCCACACTCTCACCGTTAAGCGCTCTTGCAAGCATTCCGTCTTTACGCAGATTTATTATCTGAATTATAAGGTTTCGGGTGCGCATGGACTCTTCAATCTTCTTCTTCATCCCTCCTGAGAAATCTCCAATCTCCCAGATATCCAGACTATCTAGATCCTCCCGTCTCAGTCTTGGAATAATGTTGCCCTGAGAATCAAGCACTCCATCCACATCTGTGCCGTAGATGAGTTTTTTTGCTCCAAGACGCAGAGCGATATCTGTGGCAATAGTATCTCCAGACACCACAACAAGCCCTAATTTCTCATCTATGGCACCATCAGAGTGCATCACGGGAATGAACCCCTTCTCTAAAAACTCCCGAATTGTCTCAAGATTGAAATACACTATCCTGCCGTTCCATGTCTTGAGAATATCCGCCGTGGATACCTCCACCGCAGGATGCCCATGCTTGACAAGAATGTTCACTATACTCCGTGTAATCTCCTTAACTCGAACCCTAACATGAGCCCATTGCCATTGATTATCTTGTAATCCCTTATGAAGTGAGTATTTCTTAGCAAGATGATGCCCCTCATAGCCCACGCCATGCACAATCACATAACGTTTTTCAGGTTTGAGTTCTTTGGCAACTCTTACAGCCACGTCTTCCACATAACTTCTACCCGTGTGCTTATCGGTGAGTGCAGCACCGCCAATTTTAAGAACATGCATCAAAGCAAGAAAGAAATTAGAATATAAAGAGTTTCCTCAAAAATTACTCTTTTTCTTGGGTTTCCTTAGGAGGTTTGTATTCTTCGGGAGAGAAAAGCACCTCATTGAGCGAGATATAATGCTCTTTGTGCTCTCGAACCTGCACTGTAGGTATAAACTTGTAATCTTCCACCTTCTTGCTTATAAGTTCATATCTGGGTGTTAAGATCAGCGACTTTGTGGGACATATATCCGTACAGAAACCGCAATAACAGCATCGACCATAGTCTATCACAGGTCTCCATTTTAGCCCCTTCTTTCCTGCATTCTCAATTTTCACGTACGTGATTGCATTGGCAGGGCATACCTTGGCACATAACTGGCACCCTATGCATGTCTCAATATTATTAGAGTGAAAGCCCCTGTATCGCTCCGTCGGAAGCGGAACTCCCTCAATATCCAAATGATTCTGATAAGGATATCTCACGGTATGGGGATGCTTCGCAAGATGCTTTAATGCCTTAAATGGTTTTACTATGCTCATTTCATCACCTCTCAATATCTGGAGGACACACATCCAAACTGAATGCTGTAGGAGCGAAATCTGCAATATTCAACCCCGGAGCAATCTTCTCCATTACATTTATTCCATGGGTGTAGGAGGGCCCTCTAACATGCACTCTGTACGGCACCTTTCCTCCATCGCTTATCACCAGGTATCCAAACTCACCCTTTGAACTCTCAACACGGGCATATGCATAGCCTGCAGGTACCTTCCAAGCAATGGGATTTGGAAGTTTGAGAGTATGCGGTCCATCAGGTATCTTTTTTATGATCTGTCTTAGAATCCTTATGCTTTGCTCAATCTCAAGCCTTCTCACAACCATGCGAGAATAGCAATCGCAACCATGGCCAAGAACTTCAAACTCCCCGAATTTTGGGTAATGTGGAATTTCAAAATCCAGGTCAGGATATGCAGCATAGGGATCCACTCTTCTTACATCGTAAGCATAGCCGCAGGCTCTTAGATTTGGACCTGTGACACCCCATTCTATGGCCTTATCTTTAGGTATCACACCCACATCGGGGGCTCTCTCAAAAAATACTTTGTTCTGAAACAGAAGGTCATCATAAAGTTTTAGCCGAGATTCTAGATAATCAAGAACCTTGCCAAGTTTGCGCAGAAATCCGTCAGGCAGATCCCAGCGCACTCCACCAGGGAATATAAAGATGTGATAAACTCTGCCGCCTGTGAGTTGCTCAAACAGATCGAGCAGGTAATCTCTATCTCCTATAAGCCACTGAGGCACGGTGTAGAGACCAATTGCACCTGCATATCCGCTTATGGCAAGAAGATGTCCGCTCAATCTTGCAAGTTCTAAAACTATACTGCGAATATACTTTGCTCTCTCGGGAATATCCCAGTTCATAAGACTCTCTACAGCCATGGCATAGGATGCTTCATTAACATCCGGCTCAGGAACGCATATTCTGGGTATAAGCGCCACATTCATGAGCCATGAACGTCGCTCCATCAGTTTTTCAAATGCCCGATGAAGATAGCCCACATGAGTCTCAGCCTTAACAACGGTATCTCCATCAACCCATACATGATACATCATGTTTCCTGTAGCACCCACATGCTGAGGTCCCACAAATATCTCAAACTCTTTCATTGCTTATCACCCCTTCCCTCCACAAGCGGCACACTCTCATACTTCTCTTTTACATATTTTACAGTATCGAAATCCTTACGCATTGGGGGCATATCATTCCAGTCCTCCAGTATGAACTCGCCGAGTCTATCATTGCCCTCAAACTCCACGCCAAACATCTCGTGAACCTCACGTTCATAGGTTTCTATCTGAGGAAATAAATGCCGCAACGTTTTGTATTTTGGCTCATCTCTGGGCAGGTATATGCTAAGGAATACATCCTCAAGAGTATCGTAACTGAATAGATGATAGATCAGTTCCATATTACCCTCCTTTATCCAGTCTACACAACTCAAGGCTACAAAGTGCTTGAATCCCTGAGTTTTGAACTTCTTAATAATCTCCTCCAGTTTATCAGGCTCAACCTTTGCTCTATATCTTGGAGTGCTGTTTCCCTTAACCTTCATCTCTTCATACTCAATACCCAGTTCTTTAAATATCTCTATAGCCTTCATTCATCCCACCTCTTGAATACACGCATTTGATTGGCTCTGTACTTATCATAGTACTTACGATACCTGAGCCAGCCATCTGCACGGCCCTCATCAATATCTTTCATAAGTTTGAGAAACGCATCCATTATTGCCTCAGGCCTTGGCATACACCCAGCAATATAGAGATCCACCGGTATATACTTATCAAGACGTTTTATTGTATTATATGAATCCCAGTAGAGTCCACCATTTATGGGGCACGAGCCAAACGATATTACATATTTTGGATCCTGCATTTGCTCATACACACGCACTATTCTCTTTAACGTTTTGACAGCCACATACCCTGTTACAAGCAACAGGTCTGCCTGTCTGGGAGTGGCCATGGGTATTATTCCAAATCTCTCCATATCGTACCTAGAGGTCATTGTGGGTGGCATCTCCATTGCTCCGCATCCAGTGCAGAAATGTATCATCCATAGTGAGCGCTTTGAGAGCATTCTCTGTATCTTTTTCCAATCTTTCTCAGGTATTATGCTCGGCAGGGGATTGGGGTTATCGGTCATGGTATCACCCCCAGAAACACAGACATTATATACGCCTGAGCCAGACCTATGGCTGCAATTACCGTAGGCCATTTCCAGTAGAACTTGAATGCCTGCTCAATTCTGAATCTTGGGAATACAGCATTGATGAATACTGCAATCATCCAGACCACAAATATAAGCGCAAACCATACTAGGTAGTTTACCACATAGGCAACAACGCCATAGGTTGCAGGATTGAGTACCACACCACCTCCCAGAAACAGATCCACGAACAACGTGGTCTCGAGAACAACACTTCCCGCAGAGTAAAGCATCAGCATGCCCAGATACTTGCCTCCAAACTCCACGAGAGGCCCAGATGCTATCTCGTGGGGTGCTATGGGTATATCGAAAGGCTTTTCCATCATCATACCCTGCAATGCTATATCCGCAGCCAACGCGGAGATAGGAAGTGCAACTATACCCCAGGCAAAACTCATCTGCTTTTCAAGCAGTGTGGAGAGAGATGCAGTGTTGTAGAATATCATAAGCGCCAGAAGTACCAGTAAAAACGGCATCTCATAGGAGAGCATGAGTGTTAGTGCTCTCATTACACCCACACCCGCATTGGGATTAGCAGATGCTCCAGAGCCCAGTGCAAAGCCCAGTGCCGGAATCGCTATTATGTAAAGAAGAAGTATAAGGTCTCCAGTACCACTAAGCATTTTATACCCACCCATGGGCAGATATGCAAGTGCAAGAAGTACTCCCGCCAATGCAAATAGCGGGGCAAAATCGAAGATCCAGTTATGTTTTATATTTGTCTTTTTTGCAAGTAACTTACCCACATCTATGAAGTTCTGGTATATTGGAGGTCCTACTCTATTCTGTATTCTGGCTGTAACCTTCCTGGCAATACCCATAAACAGTAAGCCTATGCATATTGCAAGAAATAGATACAGGGCCACGAGTGTACTCTGAATTAGAATATTTACAATGCTCATAGCAACCACCATCCTACCAGCACAAATATGAGAAATGCAATTCCCATATACGCCGCATAATCTTGTGGATTCTCGGTGTACATCTTCCTTATCTCCTTGAATCCTTCCACAAAGAATTGAGAGAATTTCTCATAGGCCCTGTTTATACTGTACTTCAGCACAGGAGCCCATGTGTCTTTAAGAGGCTTGTAAAAGTTGTGGGCCGCGTGTAACTGCACTTGTGTAGGTGCCTCACCCGCCAGATAATTATCTAGTTGGTCCACAACTCTTGCCTTTTTCATCATGAAGATTATCATCGAGACCATGAACAATAGCATAAATGCAATCCACATTATCAGCATGTTTGCATTGCCTATGGGTGAGTAGTAGGCAAATGTAGAGTACTCAAGAGGCTTAAGCCCCATGGATACAAGAATCTTGCTAATCCAGCCCAGTATCCAGCCGGGAACTATCGAGAATATCACAAGAGGAAGCATGAGGATGAACATTGCCGCCAGCATGGGTGCTGGGGCCTCTTTCACATCTTTATGCTCCTCACTTAACTGGCCCAGAAACACACCATAAAGGATGCGGAAACAGTACAAAAATGCGCCCACAGAGGCAATGAGCATTAGAGGCGCTATGAACACAAACTTCTTTGCAATGGCAGCCTCGTAGAGCATCCATTTGGATATGAAGCCTGAGGTAATCGGTATGCCTGCAAGAGCGAATATTGCAAATAGCACAAACAGAAAAGTGAATGGCATCTTGTATCCCAGGCCACCCATCTCGCTTATCTTATATTTTCCAGTGCGATAGATCACGGCACCTGCGCCCAGAAACAGCAAACTCTTGAAAAATGCGTGATTGAACGCATGAAATATTGCACCTCCAAGCGCAAGTGAGGTACCAAGGCCGAGTCCAACCATCACATATCCCAACTGCCCTATTGATGAGTATGCAAGCAACTTGCGCAGGTCATCCTGGAATATTGCAAGTACAGTGCCTATAAACGCTGTTATCGCACCCAATAGCGCAAATGGATAACCAAACAACGAGACTCCTCGAAACGTTCCAAATCCTTGAAGTATAGATATTCCGGCAATGGAGTACATGGCCATGAGTATTCCAAAAGTGCCAAGTTTGCTGAGCCCGCCGGAGAGAAATGCCACAAACGGCTGCTCTGCACAATAGGCGTAGGGGGCCCACACATGCAGAGGAACAACTGCCATCTTAACTCCAAACCCCAGTACTAGGAACAGTAAGATCCAGAACCATCCTGACATGGGTATGCCCGTTGTTGCTGAGTACAGAAAACTTCCTGTGTAATAGTAAACTATGCCAATTCCCATGATTATGAAATATGCAGATAGCACACCAAACAGCAGGTACCTGCGTGCATACTCTCCCGATTTACGGAGTATAAGCAGGTACGTGGCCCATGACATCATTTCCCAGAATATGTATAGGGATAGAAAATCGCGAGCCATGAGTACACCATTGGCGCCTGCAAGTGCCACCAGTATAAGTGTGGCAAAATTACCCTGTGCCTTCTTGATGTATGGTATTGCAAATAGAAGTGCAGAAAATGCCAGTGTATCGAGCATGAGCATGAAGAACCATGTTGTGGGATCGAGTGTCAGATTCAGTTTCACCCCTATATTTATGATTCTGCTCACATTCGTGTCATAGAACGGATACAGTGCTATGCTGGGAACAGCGGCAAATATTGCAGCCACTGCCACAGCATATTTTCTGAAGAGATAAGCGATTACGCTTCCAATAAGCGGCACAAGCACGAATATTCCAAATATACCAAGAATCTCCATATTACGCACCTCCTGCCAGGAATGCGGCCACATGAGATAGAATATCCATCACCGGCTTTGGGTATATGCCAAACAGCACGATTATGATAGCAAATATGATCAGGGGTGCATAGACCCAGATATT
Organism: DHVE2 group archaeon; assembly: GCA_015522955.1. GTDB lineage: Archaea > Thermoplasmatota > Thermoplasmata > Thermoplasmatales > Aciduliprofundaceae > S014-41. The sequence goes on along the minus strand of WALG01000111.1, from coordinate 20,236 downwards.
TGGCGCTGGATATTTTCTCTCACTCTTTTCAAATGCGATCTTGATGAATCTTGCATAGTATGCAACCTCCACTATGCTCGCTGCCAAGAATAGCGCGATTATTGCATAATAACCTTGCTGAAACCCTCCCATCAAGATGTAGAACTTGCCGTAGAATCCAATGAAAGGAGGCATGCCCATAATTGACAAGATACCTATTAGCAGAGGTATACCTATCAGTGGATTGCGTCCAATTCCCTTCATCTTATCCATTCTATCCGTACCCGCAGCGTAGATCATGTATCCAGCAGCAATGAACAACAGTGCCTTGCCCATGGCATGAGAGAACATCTGGAAAAACGCACCCTGAACAGACAGAACGGTGCCTATACCTAAACCCATTATTATCATACCCATCTGTCCTATAGATGAATAAGCCAGCATTCTCTTGATATTTTTCTGCACATAGGCAATAATCTCTCCGAAGAATACGGTAAGTATGCCCATTATCACCACAAACCACAGATAGTTTGAAAACGCAAATATTGTGAATATTACTCTTGCTAGAGCGAATATTCCCGACTTTGCAGACATGGATGCAAACATTGCGCTAACTGGATGCGGAGCACCATCATAAGTCTCAGGAACCCATGCATTGAGCGGAAACATCTCTGCTTCTACCCCGAATCCAAGAAACAGGGACACGAAGGCTACAATCTTCGTGTAGGGATCCATCTCTCCCAGCCTGGTGGCAATATCCAGCATGTTCAGAGTTCTCAATTGTGCATAGATTATGGCAATGCCTATAAGTACGAACGAACTGCCTATAGAGCCCATGATCACATACTTCAATGCACCTTCAAATCCCTTTCTATCCTTATTGTACGAGGCCAGACCGTATGCAGCTATGGATGTGACCTCTAGGAACACAAACAGATTAAAAAGATCGCCCGTGAGAACCATACCTGTAGCACCCATGAGTATGAGCAGAGATAACATATAATACTTTAGAAGCGGTTCTTTTGTAACTGTAGCGCTATACAGCGAGATTACAAATGCCGCAACATTAATAACCAGTGCAATGAACGCTCCCAGAGGCCCGACCATGAGCACTATGCCCAAGGGTGGCTGAAATCCTGCAATTATATCAAATATAGGTGCCTTAAGAGCCTCAATAAGCACGATAAACGCAAGTATAGCATTGAATGCCATAACACCCATAACTACATATTTGAGCACCTTCTTTGACCATAGAGATATAAGGGGCAATAAAAATGCAAAGAATAGAGGCAATGCAATGAGAAGCACAGGTTGTACCATCATTCTTTCACCCTCCTTAACTCATCAATTTCAAGAGTACCAATATTCTTGTAGAGTCCAATCACCATAGATAATGCGAGGGCCATAACAGACACACCTATCACGATGGCCGTGAGCACAAGTGCCTGCGGAATGGGATCCACATACAAAGCATAGTTTGCATTCTCGATAGGTGCAGTACCTCCCTTCACATATCCTATGGCAATAAGAAGCAGATTCACACCGGTATCCATGAGATCCAGCCCAATGATTATCTTTATCAGATTCTTCTTTGCAATAACCACGTATATTCCTATGACAATGAGCGCAATGGAGGCAAGATAGTAATATGGAATCATTCTCTCACCCCCATCATTGCATCCACAATGCCGGTAAGTTCACTTCCCACCTTAACGCCCACTGCTACATAGATTACGGGGATTATACCTGCACTGAAAAGATATGTAGGCACTCCAAATGGCAGGAAATTGTAAAGGAACGAGCCTGATATGAGGAGCCCAAGTAGACCTGCTATGACAAATGTCAATCCAGCCAGACTCTCCGCCACGTTGAGTGTTTTATGCTCTGCATGGAACCTTGGATATGCAAGATACAGCAAAAGAAATGCCGAGGCAATCACGGCACCTCCCGGAAAGCCACCTCCTGGAGTCAGGTGCCCATGTACGAATATATACGCGCCAAACAGCACTATGAACCCGAACAACAACTGGGAGGCAGTCTCAACCACAGCATTTGCACGGCGCACCTTTCTGCGTTTCTCCTTCTCAAATATGTACATTATAGAGCCCACTCCAGTGGCTGCAAGAAATAACACCGTTACTTCGCCCAGGGTATCAAAGCCTCTGTAATCTACAACCACGGCAGTTACTATATTAGTAGACCCTGTATCTTTCTTTCCATCCACAAGATAATGCTGAGGTACTGAGTCGGAGGTCTGCTTATCCGTTATAGGATTGTAATAATGATAATCGCTCAGATTGATATTTCCAAATGGTATCTTCACAAATGCTAGAGCAAGCACAATAAATATTAGTATAGCCAATATTGCCGCTACTATTCGCTTCATTTCTCCCACCTCTCAGTATGCTTTATTGCAAAAATCAAAACCGCCATGCTGAGCCCTGCACCTATGGATGCCTCAGTAATTGCCACATCGGGTGCTTGGAGTATATAGAACAGGATGGATACTATAAGGCTAACCACACCTAAAGCCACTGCTGCAGAGAGAAGATCCTTCAACTCTGCTGCCACTACTGCGGCAATGAGCATCGCAATGATCAGTATTAGAGACACAAGAGTAAAAAGATCCATATTCACTCCTCCTCCTTTTCTTCTTTGTATTTGTCAACCACACTTTCCTTCCACAGTTTTATCCCGTGCTTGTAACTTGCCCTAGCCAGTGCACTTGCACCCACAGGCGCGGTCAGAAGTATGAACAGCGCAATCACAATACTCATGGGCATCCATGCGAGATCCAGAAGTCCTACGCCAAAAAGAACACTTAACGCTCCAAGTGTTGTAGCCTTGGTTGCGGTCTGCATACGATTGTAAACATCAGGCATGCGAAGCAATCCTATGGATGCGAGCAAAAGAAAGAACGAGCCTATACCTATAAATATATACCCCAGAATCTGAAGAATCAGAATGGCAATGCTCATAAACCTCCCTCCAGATAACGGGCTGCGGCTATAACGCCCACAAATGATAATATTCCATACACAAGCGCGACATCAAGGTACACAAATCTCTGAAAATAATAGCCAAGGAGAACGAGAAGCACAATCGTTATATTTGTCATTACATCCAAGGCTACAACTCTATCTGCTCCTGTGGGTCCTTTTATTGCACGAACTATAGAGAGAAAAGTGGCTACTGAGATAATTCCGATAAAAATTGAGCACAGCGAAATAGGGCAGGTCACTCAAACACCTCCTCCAGATACTTTTCAAAGTTACCCTTAATATGCTTCCCTGCTTCCACTTCATCCTCGCTTCTCACATAAATCCAGTGAATGTAATATTTATCATCGATTATCTGCATTGTCATGGTTCCTGGAGTGAGAGTTATAGAGTTTGCAAGAGCCAGTTTTCCAGCAGGGTTTTTGAGATTGGTACGTATTCTCACTATTCCAGGCCTTATGGGTCTCTTTGGATGCAACACACGATACGCCACATCCAGATTTGCCTTTATCATGGCCCACAGAAACACGGGAATATAAGCAATAGCCCATGCTATCCTCCGTGGTGACAGATTTCTCAGACCCTTAATTGAGAGATGACGATAACTCAGTGCTGCAGCAATTAAGGCAAAGATAAGTCCCACAGAAAACTCCTGAATATAATGCGTTGCATCAATCCCGGGAGAATAGATGAGTATGCACCATATTATGGTGTAGATTATGAACGCGTAAAGGAATCGGCTAATTTTGCCAGTTTCTTCCAAAGATATCACCTTCTTTGTAGGTTTCTGGCCCGTAATCTGCAGTTATATATTTAACCTTAATTGTTCGAATTTCGAATCTTAATCTGCGATTTACGTTTTCAGTATCCAACCTAGGATGAGTAATATCTTATACAGTACAGAGAGAGAAAGTTTTATTTTCCACAAATTCATAGGGTATATGAGAAGGGATTTCTGATCCCGCAAGAGGTGATTTGTAATGTGTCCAGAAACAATAAAAGTGGAAGAGGTTATGACCAGAGATGTTGTATCTGCAAGGATCGGTGAGCCCATCTCTAGGATTATCAGCAAACTCAAAGAGTATGGGTTCCATGAACTTCCAGTGGTGAATGAGAAGAATGAACTTGTAGGGCTTGTGAATTACCGAACGCTGATACGGAGGAAGAACCTACCCCTCTCGGCCCGAGTTGAGACTATTATGGTCAAGCCTCCAATATTGAGCAGAGATAGCACACTTGGAGATACTGTTAAACTTCTCCTCGAGACTGGATATCGCTCTTTGCCCGTGGTGGAGAAGGACAAAGTTGTGGGCATAGTCTCTCGCACAGATATAATAAGAATGATTCCAAAGATGAAAGGCGTGGCCAATATACCTGTAGTTGAGGTTATGAGCAGTGACCCTGTTGTTGTAGAAGAGGATTCTCCTGTAGAATATGCAGTGGATGTAATGCGAAGACTTGGTGAGATGAGCGTCCCCGTGGTGGACGAGCACAGAAAACTGAGTGGTACTATACATATGAAGGATATAGCCGATATACTTTGGAAAGAGAAAAACAGGCCCAGCATGGGCGAGGTTGTGGGTGAGAAAGAGAAAAGTGTAACTCTTGTTAAAGACATCATGGCTCCACCCATATATGTTGATGAGAACTCATATCTCAAAGATGCTGTAGAGAAGATGATTGAATTTCATTCTCACATCTGCGTAGTTGTGGACAAAAATATACAACCCATTGGAATAATATCTCAGAAAGATGTGATTGAGGCAGTGCTCAAAGAGAGCAAGCAGGAGGGAGTGCTTGTTCAGATAACAGGATTGGAGATAGAAGATTCGGAGCCTTATCTCACAATCTACGAGATGGCGGAGGAGTATCTAAATAAGATTAACAGGTTCAGAGAATTCAGACCCAGACTGCTCACATTCCATGTGGAGGTACACCACATAAGCGGTAAAGAGACAAAGTACAGTGTAAGAGCAAGATTAACCACTGATAAAAAGATGTTTTTTGCAAAATCCTATGACTGGAACCTGTATCGTGCATTTCGCGAGGTCCTGGATATTCTCGAGAAGAATGTGAAGAAAGAGCATGAAAAACTGCTTGAATTTAGGAGAGAGGTGCTCTGAGGTGATGTTATGGAGGATATTATGAAAAATGTTCTGGATAAGATAGAGGCAAAATTTGCCGAGATAAGATTTATGAAAATAAAAAGCAACGAGGTCGTGGTGAAAAATGGGGTTGTTAATGGGATTACCTCCTCTGAGGAGCACGGGTTTGCCGTGAGAGTGGTAAATGAGGGAATAGGATTTGCAGCCACAAACGATGTGGATAAACTCAAAGATGCTGCGAGAATCGCACTCAAACTCTCTAAGGTGAGAAAGAATAGTATTTCTTTCTCCGAAGAAAAGAGTTACGAAGATTTCTGGAGTGTTGAGGAGAAGAAAAAAATTGAAGATATAAGTCTTGAAGAGAGAACCCAGTTGCTACTTGATATTGAAAAAAAATTGAGTGCACAGATGAAGATGCAATCCATAAGAGATAAAATTATAGAGAAGGAGTATATGAACTCTGAAGGTACGCATATAAAAGCAAGGATTCCCAGAGTAGAGTACTTTTACATGATGGGTGTGATGGAAAATGGAAGTTTTGAGCAGGGATACAGACAGTATGGAATAACCGGAGGCTATGAGGTATTTGATATGTGGGATATGTTTGAGATTCTTCCTCAAGAAGAAAAAAATCTACGCTCTGTGGTAAAGGCTAAAAAATCTCCCGAAGGTATCTTTGATCTAATCGTAGGTCCTGAGGTTGCGGGCATAGTTGCTCACGAGTCGTGCGGACATCCAAGTGAGGCAGACAGAATTCTGGGTAGAGAAGCGGCCCAGGCGGGAGAGAGTTTTATAACCCCTGAGAAGATAGGAGAGAAAATTGGAAGTCCCGTGGTTAACGTTGTGGATGACCCCACAGTGCCAAACAGTTTTGGATACTATAAATATGATGAGGAAGGTGTGCCTGCAAGAAGGAGATACCTTTACAAAGAGGGGAAGATTAACGAGTTCCTGCAAAACAGAGAAAGTGCAGGTAAAATGAAACTGAGAAGCAATGGTGCTGCCCGCTCCTCTTGGTGGAACCGCGAGCCAATAGTGAGGATGAGCACTACATTCTTCGAACCTGGAGACTATACTGAGGAGGAACTATTCGAGGACGTTAAAAATGGGATTTATATGAAGAGTTTCACGGAGTGGAACATTGATGATATTCGCTATAATCAGAAATACGTAGGCAGAGAGGCATATCTAATCAAGAATGGAGAGATTGCAGAGCCTGTGAGAAGACCCGTGCTGGAGATAACTACTCCAGGGTTCTATAGCAGCGTGGATGCGGTTGCCAAAGACCTTGAATTCTTTGCAGGCACCTGTGGAAAGGGTGACCCAATGCAGGGTGTGGATGTATGGATGGGTGGACCGCATCTTCGACTGCGAAATGTGAAACTGAGGTGATTTTTATGGATCTTGAAAAATTGCTGAACAAAGTATTGAAAATGGGCGTCGATGAGGCTGCCCTCATGCTTGTGGAGAGAAACAAACGACAGGTCAGGTTCTCAAATAATGATATTGACATCTCCAAGGCATGGCTGGAGAGCCAGATTGATGTTTTCCTTTCTAAGGGAAAGCATGTGTTTCTTACAACTATCAAAGATCTCAACAATGCGGAATCTCAAATTGAGAAATATATAAAACTTCTTCCAAATCTGCCACCCAATGAGGATTTTTACGGCATAAATCCTGAGAAGCAGGGTTATAGCAAGAGTAGAATTGATAGAGATATCTTGGAACTTGACCTTGAGAACCTAGCAAGTGAGGTTATTGATGGAGCCATCGATAAGGGTGCGCTCCGTGCAGCAGGTGTGGTATACCGTGACCATGTTAAACGGGAGATTGCCACAAATTACAATTATGCGAGGGATGAGGTTGCCAATATAGATGTGGTAATCAGAGCGTTCAATCAGTACAGAAATGTGGGGCAGGAGGCTATAACCACCGCCATTTCAAAAGAACTGGAAAATGTAAGAGAGATTGGAGAGAAAGCAGGAGTGATAGCGTCCATAGGAGACAAGCCTAGAGATGGCAGAGAAGGAAAATTTAAGGTTCTCTTCCATCCCTTGGCCTTTGGTTCTCTGGTTTCTTACAGCATGTGGCTTGCCTCTGCGTTCATGGTGGACAGTGGCATGAGTTTCTTTGCTGGAAAGATAGGAAAGAAAACATTCTCTGAAAAATTTACTCTCTATGACGATCCCACATTTTTCTCCACCGGCTACAGAATATTTGATGAAGAGGCTACTGCAACACAAAAAACTCCCATAGTGGAAAGTGGCATTGTGAAAAATTATCTTCACAACTACTCTACCGCACAGAAATTCAAAGCGAAGACCACGGGAAATGCGGGTATTGTGAGACCTCATGCCTGGCAGCCTGTTATGGAGTCAGGAACAAAAAGTTACGAGGACCTGCTAAGCGAAATTGAAGAGGGACTTTACATTGTGAATCTCTGGTACACGAGGTTCCAAGATTATCGCAACGGTGATTTCTCAACCATACCTAGAGATGGAATATTCTACGTGAAAAATGGCGAAATTGTAGAATCATGGAAAGGGATAAGAGTCACTGAGAACATGGTGCATTTATTCTCCAGCATTGCAGAAGTGAGCAAAGAGAGAGAGAAAGTGAAATGGTGGGATGAGGTTCTACCCTCTTATCTGCCCTATGTGCTTGTGAACGATGTAAATATTACTCGCTCCACCCTCTGATTTTTTATTTTTTATACAAGAAGCACTGCTATTATTCCTGATAAGAATATACCATCAAATGTGCCTGCGCCTCCAATGCTTGCCACAGGTGCACCCAGATTCTCTATATCCCTTAGATGCAGTAAATCCGCACCTATCAATGTACCCAATGTTCCAGATACATAGGCCACTATTGCGGGAGCCTCGGGCGCAATAAATATGGCAATTAAGGCGGCAACTATGGGTGGTATGAATGCAGGCATGGCTATGCCTATCCCCTTTATTGGTTTAGCAAAGAGAAATGCGAGGAGTGTAACTATTGTAATGCCTATTACGCTTTTGAGTAAAAGTATAAATTCACCATGGATCATCACTGCGATAAAAATGAGGAGTGAGAGAAGTACGGGAACCACGGCACCACCAAGATTTACAGCCAGCACAGTGTGGGTATATTTTACACTTGGCACCCTGTATCGCAAACCCCAAAAATCTACGTATGACTCTCTTATCATGGGAACTTTGTTTCTCAATTGTGACACAGGTATGTTCACGAAACTGCCAAGTAGAGCGAACCAGAATAGAAAAAATCCTACAGATGGAGGGATACCTAGTCTGGCAAAGGCAAAGGGTATGCCCATAAGATAGAAAATCGAGAATATGAAAAATATTGTGGTATAAAAAAAGAGAAAAGCGTAGTGAAATGGAGAGTACATGTACCTCCTCAATTTCTCACCTCTTCCACATTCACAAAATACTCCTCTCCGTTGATCCATATCTTGTACTTCTTTCCTTCCGTGGGAGGTGAAGGTACTTCGTTAAGCAATCCTTTTTTACGCATTAGAAACTTGCGGGCCACATCGGGGAATAGGGCATAGGAAAGCACATCTTCCTCACCATCTGCCAGATTTCCAATCTCTTTCTTCAGTTTCTCAAATTCAGGCTTAAGCAGGTCTGCAGGTCTCACCGTTATAGGTTCTTCATCACTCAGAACTTTCTTTCTTATTTCTTCCTTTATCTCTCCAGGAGGCTTGCCATAGAGTCCCTTGATATAGTTTTTCATCTCCTTTGTAACCATCTTCCATCTCTCACCAGAGATAACGTTCATAACAGCCTGGGTACCCACTATCTGGCTTAAAGGTGTTACAAGTGGTGGATAGCCCACTTCCTCCCGGACCCGCGGGACCTCCGCAAGCACTTCTTCAATCTTATCCTCCGCATTCATCTCTTTCAACTGATTATAGAGATTTGAAAGCATTCCTCCGGGAACTTGATATATTAAAACCCGTGTATCCGCAATGCGCATCTCCATTCTTGTATACTTTCTCAGTTTTTTCTCCACATTCCTGAAATATTTTGCTATTTTCTCCAGTTTTTTAAGATCCATCCCAGTATCATAGGGTGTGCCTTTGAACACTGCCACCATACTCTCCGTTGCAGGCTGTGAGGTTCCAAACCCGAAAGGAGACATGGCAGTGTCTATTATATCCACCCCAGCCTCAACTGCCTTCATATAGGTAACAGGTGCCCAGCCTACTGTGCTGTGGGTGTGCAAGTCAATAGGCACACTTACTTCCTTTTTCATCATCTTTACAAGTTTATACGCAACTGTCGGACTCATCAGTCCGGCCATGTCCTTGATGCATATGGAATCCACACCCAATTTCTCCAGTTTCTTTGCCATGCTCACAAAACTCTCCAGCGTGTGAATGGGACTTATTGTATAAACCACAGCACCCTGGGCATGCGCCCCGGCTTTTTTAACAGCCTTTATTGCAGTTTGCATATTTCTTATATCGTTAAGAGCATCAAATATACGAAATATATCAATACCTGCTTCCACAGCCTTGAAAACAAATTTTTCCACAACGTCATCGGGATAGTGTCTATAGCCAACAAGATTCTGTCCCCGTAGAAGCATTTGCAGGGGTGTATTTTTTATATATTTTTTCAAAGTTCTTGGCCTATCCCACGGATTCTCATTAAGAAAGCGCATGGCAGAGTCGAATGTTGCACCTCCCCATACTTCAAGAGAGAAAAATCCCATCTCATCCATTGCCTCCGCTATGGGAACCATATCCTTAGTGCGCATCCTCGTTGCAAATAAACTTTGATGTCCATCACGCAGCGTAGTATCTGTAACCTTGACCATAACGGATGAAATGGCAGCATGGTAAAAATATTTTAGGGCGGAAAATCTAAAAAAATTTATGTATTACGTATCCTTTCACTTCTTACATACGCATGGCCGGGGTAGGGTAGGGGCTATCCTAGGGGACTGTGGAGAAGCCCCTTTCTAAAGGAAGCGGCTTTAGCCGGAAAGAAAGGGGGGTTGCGGCAATCCCTTGACCCGGGTTCAAATCCCGGCCCCGGCCCTGAGATGCCCGATATTTCCATGCTTGCAAGATATCCTTTTCTACCAGAAATCAGAGAATATGTTGGTAATATATCAATAGAGGAACTTCTAAACTCCTCGCAGTACGGGGAGGCAAAAACGTTGGGATTATCTATGGTTTTCAATGCATTTAAAGAAGAAGATACAATGTATGTTACTGAGCCATTCACCAAACTCCTGGCCTATCATGTGGCAAAATTATTTCTCATCGCTCTTCAGGATCCCATAATAACACAGAGATTTGCAAATCGCATGCGGGATAAAATAGAGGAGCATCTCCTTGGAGAGAACGATGAGATTGTAGAGATTGTAGCAAATGCATTCAGAATAAAATTTAAAAAACCTTCAAAAGAAATTAGTGAAATGCATCTCCAGCATCGCAATTATCTGGTTTTTCGACTAACTCATTTCACAGATTTTGTTAGATATGCATCTAGATTGAGTGGTGAGAATTTCAGACTTTTAAACCAGCCACTGCTGCAGGGATGGATTCCCGTAAGCAGAGAAATCTTTATAAAACTCATAAGAGAGGCTTTTGTTCAGAAATTCGTAAGAGAGATTGAAGATAGAAAAAATGATGCTTCCTTGCTAAAGAAGTATTTTGAGGAGGAGATAAAAAAAGTCAGGGAGATAAAGAATGAGTTCATAGCCTCATATTCCCCTGCAACTCTGGGTTCTGTAGAACCAAGGGCATTCCCCCCATGTATCCAGAGTATTTTGAATCAGTTGAAGGAGGGAATGAACCTGCCACATCAAGCAAGATTCTATCTGGTGACATTTTTGCATAAAATAGGACTAAAAAATGATGAAATACTTAAAATATTCTCCACAGTACCGGATTTCAGGGAGGATATGACAAAATACCAGATTGCCCACATAACAGGAAAAATATCGGGTAAAGAGTACTCGGTACCCAAATGTGAGACCTTGCGGGCCTATGGGTTATGTGTTCGTGATATTGCCAAGGATAAACTATGTATGAAGGAATGGATGAGCCATCCTCTACTTTACTACAAACTCAGGAAGGAATATTTTTCCAAGCACTCAAAATCCTCTGAAGGGCAGTGATATGACCCAGAACGGCAAATGCTATGAGAACCCAGGAACTTGCAGAGAAATAGAAGCCCCACCAGAAGAGTTGCGGTATGGGGAGAACGAGAAGAATAACCATCCTATCTGCCCTTCCAAGAAGTCCTCCATATAGCCTCCCAACACCCACAGCCTGGGCCTGAGTGCCTATGTAACTTGTCAAATACACACCGCTGAGGGCAAATATGCCTATGAGCGGGTTTGAGTACGGACTTAGAGAAATTCCGATTATTATGAATGTGTCTGCATATCTATCCACAAGATGATCCAAAAAATCACCTTTTCTGGATGAAATTCCTCGAAGTCTCGCAACCTTGCCGTCTAAAGCATCGAATAACGCCGCAAGAAATGTAAAAATAAAGGCTCCTATCAACCAGTAAACGCTAATATGGGTGAGATAATACGAGAGTCCCGCGAGAAATGCAAGAAGGAGGGAGATTAGTGTTATGGCATTGGGGCTCATCTTTAAAAATGGTTTTGCAAGAGAGTTAAGCAACGAATCCACATTTTTACGATATTTGTTCAGTACCATTTGAGTATCTCCTCCGAGTAATTGATTCTTGGACGATATTTCTCCTTCTGGCCGTTAAGGATATCCTCTACCTCTTTTGCACACTCCTCTGGAGTTTTTCCTGTAGTATCAATTTCAAATACTTTATCTTTCCCATGGTAAAGAATAGACTCGCTTGTTATGAGGCTCATGGCCTCAGCCTCCACATTTTCCTGTATCTTCCTCTCTCTATATCCTCTTTTCTTCAGCCTTTTTCCAAGTTCTTCTGGATGGCACCTTAGTACAATTACCACATCCACAGGCATCTCATGTGCATAATGTCCCTCAATGATATACAGAGCATCCTTATTAAGTGCATTAACCTCCTCTCGCAGAGTATCTAAATCAACCACTTTACTATCTCTGTGTTCATCATAATAAATTACTGCATCTTCATAATCCTTGAGATACACTACTTGGTATTCCTTCTGCAAAATCTTTGCCACCGATGTTTTACCTGTACCGGGAGTACCCGTGAGTGCAATAAGCATTATGATGGTTTAATGCAGAAAAGTAATTAAAAATATTGGAAAAAAGGAAAAAGATTATTCTTCAGACTCGGATTCTTCGGACTCGCTGCTCTCAGGCATCTCAGGCTTCTTGGGCTTTCTGGCAATGGCCACTATCGCTATGATTAGCGCGATTATTGCAAGAACTATGCCCACATAGCCTATGGTATCTGCTCCGCTAATCTGATTGCTCTGCTTCTTGTTTTCATCCTGTACACTCTTTATCTGGCTCTGAGCATCGCTTATCTGGCTCTTCAGGTCATTAATCTGACCCTGCAGAGTTGCAATATTATTGTTTATCTCGTTCATCAATGTGGTGTTTGCGTCCTCTATTGCCTTATTTAGCGCAGTTACATTCTCTTTTAGCGCTATCTGTAACTCATTTAATCTCTCTTCCATGGCACTTATGTTTGCCTTTAATCCATTGACATCTCCCTTTAATCCATTTATCTCAGAGTTCAACTTCTCTATGTCTCCCTGCATCTGCGATATCTGCGATTTCAGGTCACTGATTGCGTTCCACAGTTGCGGCAGGTCTGGCAGGTATAGCGCGGTAACCACCATATAGGCACTGTTGCCATACGGGTCCGTGGCCACTATGTAAAATATGTTCTCTCCCTTCACCAGTGTGGCATCGTAACTGAACTTCCCATCATTGCCCACTGGCACTGTAACTCCATTTATGGTTACCGTGGCATCTGGTTCTGTTATGCCCTCTATCTTCAGCGTGGAATTGTATGTAAGCGGCACATTCATGCCCACAGGCGACGTGATTACCAACTGCGGCGGTGTGGCATCTATTGTGAAATTCCATTCCTCGCTTACCTCATTGCCTCCATTGTCCACAAGCGTTACCACAACGCTGTGCTCTCCATCCACAAGCAGGAATGGTACCTTCACAGCTATGCTTCCATCATTACCATTCGCTACCAGTTTCGCATTGGTACCTATCTCTATGCCATCTACCTTCACGCTTATCTCCGAGAAGCCACTGTAAATAGTGTCATGGAACTGTATTTGCAGGGTTGGGCTGCGATCATTTATAACCACGTTATTGGGTGACATTCCAGTAATTACAGGAGGCACAGTATCTTGGATATTCACAAATCCTGAAAGTTTATTATTGGAGTCTCCTCCAGTGTTAAGTGTAGCCACCTCGTCAGGTGTAGTTGCATTTACTTCAAAATATTGAGGCCCTGTGGTAACATTTCCGAGCGAGATGCCTTCTGTTGCAAATTCACCGGAACCAATACTACCAAAGGTTATGTTTCCAAGTGATACAATCTGGAACTCTGCACCGTTAGCATAGGCGTCTATTACAAATCCACTGTAATGCACCGCTTCATCAGATACCAGCCTCACGTAAAGAGTGGAGCCATTGATAAATGGAGTCCACAAATTGTTATAAAAGCCAGTATAATACACCTGCAATGCACCTGTTTCGTTGTAAATGAGAACATAATCATAGTTGGGCTCTACATCCAGATATTCAAAGTGTAACGCCAGAGAAGTTGCACCTGGAGCCTCTATCTTCCAGATGTTGTCATAATTGTCCGGGTACGGATGCGGGGACTCTACATGATACGGAGTTACACCAAGATACTCCTTAACCTGCACTGTGGTGCCTGGAGATGCTACCGGTCCATAGTTGTAAAGTGTTACATCCAGATTATCGCCATTTTGGGAAAGTTTCAACGCTGCAACATCATAACTGAGAACTTTGAACATATAGACTCCATAGTACCCATTGGGATAGTATAGACCCACGTCATTACGGGTATTTATATCTCCAGGAGTGCTGGTAAATACTGCTACATAATCCCATCCTGCCTGGGCAGGAGTCCATGGTACGGTAAGAAACTTAGTTTCACCGGGAGCAAGAGTAACCTGAAGAGTATCTATAACACCATAAGCATCCATAACCGTTACATTGGTTGTGGCCGTGTCAGTGGTACCAATATTTGAAATTTCAAACGTTATGGCATTGGGTACACCTACCATGGGATCCTTCTCCAAGAACACCTTCTGAGCCCAGACATCCACAGGTAGATGCACATGGAATAGGGCCACATATGCATTATTGTCCGGATTCACATCTCCGGCAACATCTGCACTAGCCACCAGATATTGCCATCTTGCAGAGGAGTTAGTTGGGTCCAAGCCGAGAGGAATAAGATTAACGGCCTTCCATGGTATGGTTACATAGGCAATCTCACCAGGCGCCAAGGATGTCAGAGTGGCATTACCAAGCCATACAAGCGGAGCACTGAGATTGCCCTGCTGGATGGCCAATACATAGTTCTCAAGGTAGAAATGCACCACAATATTGTTTGCGGTTTCATTTCCTGAATTATAAAGCACAGCGGTTACATTGGTTTCTTTTCCAAAGGCAATATCACCGTAATCGAGCAGGGTTATTATTTCCACATCAGGACCACTCTGCTTTGCGGAGACTGGTATATTGGAGTAGGTCTTGAGATTTTTCTGCGTACTCACACTTATGCCTGGTACAGAGGGTACACCACATGCCATATAGAGTCTCGTGTTCTTTCCATCTTCTGAATATACAGAGAGAATATATGTGCCTTCTCTGCTGGGTGTGAAGGCATAGGTGAAATCATTCACACCACCAGAACTTGAGACAGGAGTAAGGGTTTGGGTGCCCAGAATAAAGTCATAGTAACTCTCTCCAGAGGAGGATACATCATGCTCAAGATACAGTAATTCTGCCTTTACTGTTGGAGAATCAGTTTTTATATCCACAGTCACCGAGTGTCCTCGGGTTATTACTGGAACATCCTGAGCGTTGTAGACTGCGTTGCGTACCTCCACCTTCGGAAGTGAATATGCTGGTGCTGAAGTTCCATTTCCTGCCACTTTAAGTGCAGGGTCACCAAGCCCGGAGAATTCAAAGTATGACCTCTGCCAGAGATTCCAGTTGTAGCCTCCATAACCCCAAGGATTTATTATAGGAAGATTTGGACCAATCCAGACATTGTAATAATAAAGTGCGTAGTAATACAGCATTCCAAGTGTAACATACCCATAGTTCTCCATCGCAGTCTTGTAGGCTATTGCAGTACCATCCTCCGTAATAAGGTCTCCAAAGTCATTGGGTGCCACCAGCGTACCATTTACAAAATATGCAGCAGTGCTTCCATATGCCTCTCTATCTCCGCCAAAGTATGCAATTATTCCATCGGGAGCATATAGCATCTTCTCTGCTATGGAGGTACCTCCGTTTATTCCCATGGCAAATTCTGATGGATAAACTTCCTCGTCCCATGCCCCATTAAGGCAGGAGCCAGAGGCGTATATTGGCAGAGAGCCGTAGGATGCATTCATGCTGAAGTCCCAGGCATTGATATCATCGTTGTGATGCCAGAATGAGAATCCCGAACCATGAGTGATTTCTATAATCATATCACTGTTCTTCATCATCTTTACAAAGTTATTATAGGTAAAGTTTCTCAGCGTATGGAAATACTCTGTGATTTTGACCCCGTTCATCCATCCTGCATTTATAGGCTCAAGCACACCAGTTTCTCCAAGGAAATACGAAGTCTCAAATACCTGCCCTCCCGATAGAGTAACGTTCATTAGGCCGCTCTTGTGATTGGCATAGTAGATGATCTTGTCCACCATGGCCTTGGCAGTTAGTGGATTAACGGGTAGCCTTCCAAGGAAGAAGTTGGGCGTAAAGTCAAAGTATGTGGAATTGTAATCTGGAGATGCATAGAATGCATCGGTGGGTATCCATGCATCATATAAATCATAACCTGGGATTCCGAAGTATGCCAGAAGGTATGGATACTGGTCAACCCAATAATAACTTGGAGGTACCATCCTTGCATTGCCGAATATGGTAACATAGGTTACATTTCCACCGGTCTCATTTTGGAGAAACGCCACAATTTTTCTGGCAAGGGTATAGTTATAGCCTCTTATTGGCTCTTTTATAAGTGGTAGCGCAGTGCCAAGTTCATGATAGAAATATGTGGTATCGTTGGCATAACCATCATAGGGTGGCGTTGGCCCAGCATCAAAATTCTTTGCAATCCAGTCAGTGGTAACTACCCAGGAGGTAACTCCCGTGGAGTTATGGAAATCCGCGAGTCTTTGGGCCTGCTCCTTCAGAAGTGGTGAGGTGATTATTATATTCTCTGCGTTTATCACAGGTGCTGTAGATTTCAGGGGTATAAGTTTATAATCCACAACCACATTGGCATGAGAAATAACCCTTGTTTCATGCGTTATCGGGTTATACTGTAGCGGATAGAGATACACATTAAGCACAGTTTCGTGATTAGTGTATCCAATTCTGTAGGCATACGTCTTTGCAGGGTAGAACGCATTTTTACCATAGACCTGCATATTATACTTTGGCAGGGCATATTTGGTGGGATATGCTTTCCCGGATTTTGGCACAGGCTGAGGTCCCGGTGAGATTTTTACGTTTCCATAATTCATCATGGAAATTCCATTTACCCCGATATTCACTATTTTTGCATTTCTTGGCAACGTGAAGGTAAATATCTTCACAGGTAACATTGGTTTTCCTGGACTCTGCATTAGATTGGTACCCTTTATCAACAGATACCTTTCACCATTGGGTCCAGCCACCTGCTTTATGTCTTTAAGGCTCACTGAAAATTGTCTCGAGATCTCAAGTATCCCCGAAGATGTACCAAATGCCGGAGAATTCCGGGGAACCGCAGAGGCTCCATGAGCGCCGGACATCACTGCAAACACTGTTAAAACCATTAGGCTAACTATCACTATGCTTCCGTATTTTCTCAAATTTCCACCTTTCATCTTTTCATCCCCCCAATCAAATGGGCAAGTTATTGCATGCAAAATCACATATTTATATCTTTCTTATCCGGAGAGCCTCTCCTTAAGGGCTTTTCTTAATTTTTCGCTAATCACCTTTCCATCCACTTTACCCCTAAGTTCCTTCATAATCACACCCATCAGAGGCTTAAAGGCATCAAGCCCCCGAACTTCTATGAGTTCTCTCTTTTCTTCAATAACTCTCTTTATGACTTCATCAACGTCCACATTTCTTGAAAATGAAGAGAGTATAGAATTCCAATCCTCACCGTTACAGAGGCGGTTTACAACATCATCCACTGCCTCCTTGGAGAATTTTCCTTCATGAAGAGCATGGAATACCCCGTCATAATCTATATTCTCACATCCGTTCAACAGTGCTCTTGCCACAATAGTAGCATGGCCATATTTTTTCACAATCTCTTCAAATAAGTCATCCAATCCGTGATGGAGTATTTGCCATGCGATTTCCCTATTTATCCCAAGAGTGCATAGATATTCCACTCTCTTTTCTGGCATGGGGGGCAATGATTTTCTAAGTTTCTCTAGATAATTTTCCTCTATTCGTATTGGAGGTATATCTGTCTCTGGATACATTCGGGCGCTTCCTGGAAGAGGACGGAGATAAGTAGTGGTTCCATCATCTCTGGGACCCCGGGTCTCATCCGGCACCCCGTAGAGAGCAATCTTCGCTCTCTCTATTACCTTTTGCAATCCAATCCGTGTCTTCTCTCTCTGCTCACCTATAATTACAAAGGAATCTTCCGCTTCAAGCGCCATAATTTTCTTTATTTTTTCCACTTCCTGTGGGGTTATACCGTATCCGGGTAGTTCATCACCGTGGAAGAGCCCCTTTATTCCTATAACTCTCACACGCTCAGCGAGCTCCTTTCCCAAACGGTAGTTTCCTTTTTTAAGCACTCCTGCAAAGCCATGAAGTTTGATTCCAAGTACAACACCTCCTCGCTTAAGAATATTCTTTATTATTTTTGAAGAAGTCCCTTGGAATATCTCTGTGAGATCATATATCCTCTCATCCACTCTTGCATTTCTATTCTTTAGAATCTCCGCCACTTCCTTAAGCATATTCTGCCTCTCTATCTCGTTTTGAACCCATTTTGGAATCATATTGAGCGTGGCTGCACCTTTTATCTCCACCCTTCCCTGGCCTGTGGAGATGTTTATATCCTGTCTTATGGTACCCACGCCTCTTCGCACCTTCTTTGTTGCCCTCAGAAGATATCCTATCCTCTGGGCAACTTCTTTAACCTGCTCTCCGTTCTCCATATCAGGAGAGGTTGAGATTTCGATCAGGGGTATTCCCAGACGGTCCAGGCGATATATCACCCTATTTCCTTGCTCCTCTATTTTGCGAGCAGCCTCTTCCTCCAAGCATATGGTGGGTATTCTTACCCTGCCGAAGGAAGTGTCCAGATATCCATCCACTGCAATAAGTGCGGTTCTCTGAAATCCCGAGGTATTGGAACCGTCAATCACTATTTTTCTCATAACATGAATCTCATCTATTACCTTGGCATGCATCATGAGAGAAACTTTAAGTGCAACTTCCAGTGCCTCGCGATTCAGTTCGTGGGGTGGCTCTTCATCTGCCTCCACAAGACAGGAATTGGGCGTGACTTGATAAACAAATTTTCTATGCTTCAAACTCTCTTCCAGTGCTGCTCTATCAATCTCTCCAAGTTCACTCTGGGTAGGTCTGAGAACTCTTTCAAATGTATATAGTACCTCATCACTCAGTATGGATTCACAGTCGCAGAACAGTTTTTTTGTGGCCAGTTGCTGATGGATTTCGAGTCCGCACTTTACCATGTTATCATCCTCCCGCTACCAATTTCTCCACGTAGATTCTTGGGCAACAGATCCCTGGCGGTTTCAACATCGTAATTTCCAAGAAGGTACATCAATTTAGTATAGGCAACTTCAGGGAGCATATCTCCAAGTGGTATGACACCAATTTTTTTAAGTTCTCGGCCTGTTGAGTATACATTAAGATTGACCATACCATATAGGCACTGTGACGTCATCCCCACAATACCGCCATCCCTTATGTATCTCTTAAGAACAGGTATAATATGGGTACCAGTATGCCCAAGTCCGGTACCCATAATTATCGCTCCCCGAGTATTTTCCAGTATTCTCTCCACCAATGAGGCATCCATTCCCGGGTAATAATAGATGAGTGTGACTCTTTTCTCGAGTTTATCCTGCAATTCTGTAAGATCATCCCTCTTTCTATATGGAGTTAAAAACCGCACCTCTCTGCCCCTTACTTCCCCCAGGGGCAAGGAGTTGATGCTCTTAAATGCATCTCGCCGGGAGGTATGCATTTTTCTCACTCTCGTGCCCCTGTGTATATGGCAATAATCATCATTAGTAGTGGCATGCATCACCACTGCAACCTCTCCAAGGTCAGTTTTTGCCACACGAACTGCGGAGAGAAGATTCATATACGCATCGCTACTTGGTCTATCGCTACTCCTCTGAGAACCCACAAGAATCACAGGACCAGATAGCCGAGGAAACATAAAAGCGAGGGCCGAGGCAGTATAGGACATGGTATCTGTACCATGGGGTATCACAACACCCACCGATTTTTTAAGTTCATCTCTTATTTTCCTCGCAAGTTGTATCCAGTATTCAGGATGCATATCCTCGCTGAGAATATTAAAAAGTATGCTTGCACGAATATTGGCCTCCTCCTCTATTTCGGGTACCGAGAAAAGAAGGTCCTCAGCGGTAAGTGCGGGATGCACTGCGCCGGTTTTATAATCAACGTAACTTGCAATGGTTCCTCCTGTGCTTATTACGGATATTTTTGACAGATTCTTTTTCTCTTTCAACCTCATTTTCCTTTTTTCTTTTTTCTCTCCTTTTTTAATAAGTTTTATCTCTTTGGCTATCACACCGATATTATAGCCATTTTCAAGTTTAAGAACTACAACATCCTCTCCTGTGAACTCTCCCTTGGGTACAAGAATTCCTCTGAAAATTCCATTCCCAGTTCGAACTTCCACCAGATCCCCGGGTTCTATTTCCATACTGAAGGAGAATGCATATCTGCATATAAACATATACTTCTCC
>WALG01000110.1 GCA_015522955.1 DHVE2 group archaeon | reverse complement strand
GGAAGAGATTGAGGATGAAAATGTGGAGAAAGCCCTCTGGCACGGAAACGAGATAGTTTACTCAAAGAGTTTAGTAGAAAATCCATTCAAATATTATACCATTGTATCCTATAGACGTGGCCGAAAGAGAGAGATTGCCACAAAGGTAAATTATATGGCCATAAACTCCAATGGAAGGCAACTGCTTCTTCTGGGCAAGAAGAGAATGAAATACATATCAGAGCACAGATACCTATATATTTGGGATAATGGAAAAATAAAAGAGGTAAATGAGAAATATGGATTAACCACCTATGGAGGAAAAATAGATACCAAAGGAAAGGTATATACGATGACTCCCGATGCAGGCAACATTCATCTTGACATTTTTGAGAATGATGAGCGATTGAGAATTACAGAAGATAGGGCATACGTTTATGATTTCGATGTGAGCAATAACGGAGTAATAGCCATGCTGGTGATGTCAGATACCACACCGGGGGAACTCTACATCTACGATGGAAAGATAAGAAAGCACACATCCTATAATGATGAAATCCTCAAAAAACTCAGACCAATAGAATACAGGCGCTTTCAGTATTCCAGTTTCGATGGAAAGAGCATTGATGGCTGGTACCTCAAACCAAGAGGAGCCAAGAAGTCACCCATGGTGGTTAAGGTACATGGTGGTCCCAAAGGAATGTACGGCTATCTTTTCAATATTGAGGCACAGATGCTGGTCCATAATGGATTCTATGTTCTCATGGTCAATCCCCGGGGCAGCGCAGGCTATGACGAGAAATTTGCCCTGGAAGTCATAGGTAGATTGGGACTTGAAGATTTTCAGGATATCATGAAGGGTGTGGAATGGATGCTTGAGAATGAGAATGTAGACCCTGAGCGTATAGGCATTACAGGAATAAGTTATGGTGGTTTTATGACCAATTGGACCATCACGCAGAGCGATAAGTTCAAAGCAGCCATAAGTGAGAACGGTATATCAAACTGGTTTACCTCATATGCTTTTTCTGACATCGGACTGTGGTATGACAGGGAGATGGTAGGTCACAATCCATTCCAGAACAGAGAATACAGGAAACTGAGCCCCATATTCTATGCTGATAGGGTAAAAACCCCTGTGCTATTCATACACAGTTTAGAGGATTATCGCTGCCCATTGGACCAGAGTCTAATGTTTTACCATGTTTTGAAGGCTATGAACAAAGAGGCTTATATTGCCATATTTAAGAAAGGAGAGCATGGACACAGTGTTCGGGGAACTCCAAGACACAGGATGAAGAGATACAGAATATTTCTGCAGTTCTTCGCGAGAAAACTCAAGGAAGGAAAAGAATTCAATATAAAAGAAATTCTTGAAAAGCATTAGCAAAAATTTATATCTCTCCTTATTTTTTCTCAATTATGCTCTTTGTAATGTTTGCAACGGCATATCCAGAAAGGTATTCAGACCTTTTCCATCTCCTGAAACATATGAGAATACCAGAGGGTGTGGAGATTGTTAAAAAACTGGAACTTTTTGGTAAGCCAGATATTGTGATGCTGTTTGAGGCAAATAACGAGCACATTGCGGCCAAGTTTGTGGAGCAGTTTGGAAAAGTTGGTAATGTGAGCACCTATCTCGCCAGGGAGGCGAGAGAATGAACTACTACGAGGAAATAAATCTAAGGACCGCTGGAGAGGTGGACATAATAGACATAACCGGTATGGTACAGAGCATCGTGGATAGGTCAGGTATAAAGAACGGCATGGTGCTTGTATTTACTATAGGTTCCACAGGCGCAATCACCACAATCGAATATGAACCAGGACTTAAAAAGGACCTGCCGGCGGCACTGGAGAGATTGTTTCCCAGGGGTATAAATTACGAACATGAAAAAACCTGGCACGATGGAAACGGACATTCGCATATTCGTGCATCATTTCTTAAGCCGGACCTGTGTGTACCGGTGGTCGATGGAAATCTTATACTCGGAACATGGCAGCAGATAGTATTTGTGGAACTCGACATAAGAAAAAGAGAAAGACGAGTTGCGGTACAGGTGCTGGGTGATTAAACTCTCTTTATTATCTCCCTCAATTCCTGAACCTTCGCAGGGTCGGATTTTAAAAGGACGAGTATGTACCTAAGCAAACCCAGAATATCCCAGTCCACATCCTTTTCGAGGCGTTCTATATCCTCTATGGGCAGTTCCTCAAAATAGAGGATTATTTTTTCAAGTGCAGCCCTGTCCATTACCTCATATCCCATGGCATTTAGATTCTGAACAATCCCCTCTATCTTTCTTTTTCTGAACTTCTTTATAAGTTCTTCACTCTTAAAATATCCCTCAGGAGCAAGGATAAAAGTTCTCGCAGTGCGTCCATATATTTTCTCAGGCACATTGTGAAGTTTTCTCTCACCGGTCACACGCACAAACCCGTATTTTTCCAGTTTTTTAATATGTCTGAAGATGGTGGATATATCCTTATCAAGGATGGATGCAAGTTCAGATATTGTCATATCACGAAATCTCAAAAGTGAGAGAATCTTTCGCCGTGTTTCTTCAATAATAATCTTAATTTTTTCAGGAGCCTCCACTATTTCAATTTCTTTCATTAAGTGTTAAATAAACTTAAATAATTTATAGTTTTCCCTTGCATGCAAGATAGAGGTAAACCATGCTAGCAAAATGGTTTCTTACAAATCTCTCTCTGAGTTTCATTTTTACGGGCATATTCACAAAATCGAATGGATATATGATGTCCATTAGGAGCAAGGGTTCTGGAGGGGCAAGTCCAAAATTTTTGCGTTTTTCAAATATCTCTTCTCCAAAGGTATCGCCCTGAGCATAGGAGAGCATAGC
>WALG01000109.1 GCA_015522955.1 DHVE2 group archaeon | reverse complement strand
GTAATACATATTAAGCCCACTGTGACGCCCACTGCCACTGGCGGCGGAGGTGGGGGAGGAAGCGATATTGCTATGTATGCGCTTGAAGCGCTGCTCTGGGGCATAATTGTCGCAGGGATAATTGGTGTACTTATTTATCGTCGCAGAGTTGCCATCAATGCTCTGGCTGAGGTTGCTTCATTCATTCTTGCCTTCAGTCTCGTGGGTGTGGTGTATTTTCTGGGCAATAAACTGAATCTCACGCCCTCAAATAAAGGAGTTTCAGGCTCTCAGGCCACATCGCATGGAGCACCATTGCCCGGAGGTAACTTTACCGTGATTATCATATTTGCTGTGCTTTTTGGCATTCTTGTATCTTTTTATATTGCCAGGGTCTATCGCACGGAGAAAAGAGTAACTGGAGTGCAGCGCAGTGCTAAGGAGTATGTGGAAGAAGCCCTTTACCAGGTGAAAATAGGAAAGGATGTTCGGGGTGCCATACTCTCCGCCTATAAGGAGATGGAATCTCTCATGCGTCAGCATGGCGTGGAAAGCAAAAAGTACTATACTCCACGAGAGTTTGAGAGTTTCGCACTTGAAACTCTGAAAATCTCCAGGAAACCCGTGGATACGCTTACTTATCTTTTTGAACTGGCGCGTTACAGTAAGCATGAGATGAATGAACAGCATAGAAAAGGGGCCATAGGTGCGCTGGAGGCGATAAAAGATGAGATGGAAAAATGATATATTTATCTATTTTGTGATACTTCTCATGTTCTCATTTCTGGCATTTTTCTCCATAGATGCCTATGCACTTGTGGCTATGCTCTTCTCTCTGCTCTATATCCCGCTTATTCTGACCGCAAGGTACTATACCCGTTTTCCGATGGAAAAGAAAGAGGAGACTCTGGGCGTTGGCGAGGACGTGCAGCATTTTCGAGATGTAACGAACAAGGCACTCAAGGGTAATGCGGTGGCTCAGAGGGACGTGGAACTCAGAATAGTGAATTCGCTTGTGGTTGCGCTGAGCATAAGGTATGGGATCCCGGAGCGGGAGATACGGAAGAATCTGGAAAATACAGGTTATATGAGAAAATATCTGGGGGAAAGGGGCAAAATTGTGGCGAACATGTTCAAAAGGAGGCATGATTTGAAAACTGTGCTTCCCAGAGAGCGGTTTTTGAAGGAGATAAACGAGGTTATGGAGGCGATGAAATGAGCGAAAAAATGGAGAAGATAATAGAAGAGGTGAAAAAGGTAATTGTGGGAAAGGACGAGGTTCTCAGGCAGGTTCTCTACACGATACTTGCAGGTGGCCACATACTTTTTGAGGACAATCCGGGTCTTGCCAAGACTCTGATAGTGCGTTCCTTTGCACAGACCCTGGGCTGTGATTTCAAAAGGGTGCAGTTTACCCCGGATCTCTTGCCTTCGGATATTACAGGCGCGTATATATACAACCGCCGTACTGGAGATTTTGAGTTTCTGAAGGGTCCCGTGTTTACCAATATACTGCTTGCGGATGAGATCAACAGAAGTCCACCCAAAACTCAGGCGGCACTGTTAGAAGCGATGCAGGAGAAACAGGTAACTGTGGAGGGCGAGACCTATAAACTGGAAGAGCCCTTTGTGGTCATAGCAACCCAGAACCCTATTGAGTATGAGGGCACTTATCCTCTTCCAGAGGCTCAACTTGACCGTTTTCTTGTAAAACTCAAGGTGGGCTATCCGAGCAAGGAGGATGAAATTGAGATACTGCGCCGCAGAATACTGTGGAAAAGAGATGAGATCCCACTTAATCGTGTGGTAACCAAGGAGGATATATTGGAGATGCGTAAAAAGGTGGAGAATGTTTTTGTGGATAACGATGTGATGGATTACATGGTGCGCATAGCCCGGGCCACAAGGACACATACCCAGGTGGAGGTGGGTGCAAGCCCGAGAGGAACAATTGCACTTTTAAAACTTTCAAGGGCCCGTGCACTGGTTTACGGACGTGATTATGTGGTTCCCGATGATGTAAAGAGCGTTACCAGGATTGCACTGGTGCACAGAATAATTCTCAAACCGGAGCCATGGATTCGGGGAGTCAGGCCAGAGGACGTACTAGAGGACATCCTGAAAAAAGTCCCGGTACCAAAGGTGTGAGGATGCGGAGTCTCCACTTCTTCGCCATGGTGATGTACTTCGTGGTAATGATATTCTTCTCCTTTGTTATGCTCTCTCCGCTACCCATATTTCTATCTCTGCCAATTATATGGCTTGTGCTTCTCTCTGAACTCTGGGGTGAGCCTTTCATCGCTGTGAAAAGAGCCTTTGAGGAGAAGAGGTATGTGGAGGGCAATAAAGTTGAATTTTATTATTCTCTTAAGGGTAAGGGATATTATCATGTGAAGGATGAAGTAAACACCCTAACAGGATATTGCCGAAAAAAGAAAGAAATAAAAAAGAATGTAACACTGGATAAATTTGGGATGATAAAGTTTAGAAAGATGAATATCTATGTTGAAGACCCGCTGGGTATGAAAGTTTTTGTAAAGAATAAAAAAGATAGGGGAGAACTTCGAGTGTATCCCCGAATAGAGTATATGAGAAAACTGCGTATAACTCCTCGTAAAACCAGAACGATACTGGGTGACTATCCTTCTCGCAGAAAAGGAATTGGACTCGAGTTTACGGATATAAGGGAGTACGTGCCGGGGGACTCGATGCGGCATATAAACTGGAAGGCAACAGCCCGAACTGACCGCCTCATGGTCAATGAGTATGAGAGTGAGAGAACTGGAGATACGGTGATTCTACTTGATGTTCGCAGATTCTACAAAGGAGCAGGTGAATATGAGAGATTGCTAAATGCATCGGTGCGTGCTGCCGCAACAATCGCCACGTATCTATCCAGAACCAGAAGCCGTGTGGGATTAGTGATTATCGGCAAGGGAGTTGACTGGATATATCCAACCTATGGTAAGAGAGCAATGTACCTCATATTTGACCGGCTCCTCTATGTTAGAAGCAAAAAATTAAGCGCGCTTCCCTTTGATTACGGCAAATTCATAGTATCTCGATTCTTTCCTCTAAATTCATTTGTTATTCTTATTTCTCCGTTGCTATCCTGGGACATTGATGACGCTGTGGTGGAACTTCTGGCCAGGGGCTATGATATTCTGGTTATCTCACCCACTCTTGTTGGGGAGGGCGAGGACCTTGCCTCTCGTATTCTCAGGGCTGAAAGAATGGTCAGGCTGCGGAGGCTTATGCTGTATGCCCGTGTAGTTGACTGGGATATTCGATACCCCCTCACATCCATACTTAAGGTGATGAGATGAATCGCATAAAATATGCATCCTGGTTTTTTCTTTACCTCTATCTTGGTATTCTGCCTCTTCTTGTATGGCCCCATTATCGTGTACTTGTTTTGGTACTCGGAGGTATTGGGGCCACTCTTGTGCTTTTACTTCTCTGGAGAATAATAAAGGATGACCTTTTATTTTATGGATATAATTTAATGGCACTTTTAACACTTCCACTTGCCATGCAGTTTTACAATCCCTACTCCATGGAGACTATAGGAGTGGGATACATGCTCCTTACTCTGCTTCTCCTGCATATGTATATGTTGAGATTCAAAAACAAATATGAAATGATTCATAGAGATACTGTAATTTATGTAATTCTCGCAAGTGCACTGGGCTATCTTTCGGTGTATCTCTTTATGTACTATCCCATTGGATACGGGTTGTGGGGTGCTATTGCTCTGATGGCTCTAATACTCTTCATGCTCTACCTAATTCTGAGGCCTGAATCGAAGAAGCGCCGCAACGCCCCCTAAATTCTGCAGAATCTTACCAGATTCGTGAGATGTGCTTATTATGTGTACCTCGGCCCCGCTGTGAAGAGCCAGATCAAGGAGTTCCTGCACCTCTCTGAACTTTTTATCCACTACTAACAGTTTCTCCACAGCGCCCATCTCAAGATATTTCTTTACCTCTTTTTCTCCATATGCATAGAGTCCCTCCTTTTTTATCTCTTCAAGAAGCGTGTTAACCAGTTGCTCTTCTCTGGCTACACGATGTTCCTTGAGCAGTTTATCCAATGTTCCCGATTTGAGAACCTCATATATTCCTCTCATATCCCCGTGGGATGCCTGTACCATCACATAATTTTCAAGTTTCTCCCTGGCAAAGTTCACAAAGTTCTCTTTGTAGAATCCAGGGCCAAGAATTACGAGGGGAAAGGAAGAGTTCCATGAATCCTCAAGAACACCAAGCACCTCTCCGAAGAATTCTTCATCCTCATCGCCCCTCTTTCTTAGGGAGGTCAATTCCTGCAACCCGTAACTTCTCAGGACTGCTATGGTGGCCAGACCATGCTCCAGACCCAGAAAATATATAAGTGGTTTTTTAGAATTCTCAACAGCCTCCTCTAAAAGCGCTTTTTCCTCTCTGCTGAACTCTTTTACCACAGAGATTTCATCTCCAATACCCACATTTATGGATTGGTGCATACCCAGATAATCCTCAGGGCCTCTCTCAATTATGCCAAGAATTCGCAATCGGTCTGCAAATTCCTGAAACTCTATCTTTCGAACTCTAATTCCCACCCTTATTTTTTTCCTTTCGGCCTTCTTTGCTCTCTTCATATCCGAGGTCTGGGTATCTTTGCGATAAACGGTGCCGAATACAAGGTCTCCGGGGACGAGCACGTTGCTCAGGTACCAGAGGTCATCAAGATTATCAATGCGAATGGATACCTCGTTGTTTTCTTTCTCTTCAATCTTCATGTTCCTTCGCCTCTCTCTCAATGCGCTTTATCTTCTCTTTAATTCTTTCTGTATGGGTGCCGTACCAGTATATCTTTCCACAATTCGGGCACAGATAAAACTCGTTGGTATGCTCATACACATACTCAGGCACTTTATCGCGAACTTTCTCCTTGGGCATCTGTACTAGTGGAGTGTTGCAGATGGAGCATCTGGAGAGCATATTCTCCGTGCTAAGATTGAATTTTTTTATCATAAACCGCAGTTGCTCCTCATAGTTATCGCTTTCTACAAATACACCGTTTCCACGGTGGGCAAGTTCTCGGTCTCTGGTGATTATTATCCGTCCTTCTTCTCTACCTATTCTTATTATTTCCTCATCGCTCATGCTGCTCGGGGGATAGAATGTATCATAGCCCATGAAACGCAGATACTTCGCCAGTTTTCCCAGCATATGGTCAACGAGAAATTTCACATACCCATATATGCGGGAAATTATAAAGCATTTTCAGATGCCATGTAAAATCTTTTTATCTCAGATTACCATGGGTTAACGATGAAGTACACCCCGCCGGAAATCAAGTCCCTGTGGCTTGATTTTTTCTCCAAAACCGACTACGGACTCACACTCTCGCGTATAGTGGATGAGTACCCGGATGAGCGCAGTCTCTATGTGCATTTTGCAAATCTTGTGGAGTACAATCCAGAGTTTGCGGAAGATTTTCTCAAGAATCCCGATGAGTATCTGAAGCAGGGAGAGGAGGCCATAGGTGATTATCTCAACGAGGATTTGAAGATACACCTCCGTGTGGATAATCTGCCCAGGGACAGGCGCAGGGATATAAGAGACCTTAGAAGCGTGCATCTTGAGCAGTTTATGAGCATCGAGGGCATAATAAGAAAAGTCACTGAGGTCCGTCCCAAACTGAAATTGGGAGCGTTTGTGTGCAGCGATTGTGGTGGAGTGACCTACAAAGAGCAGGATGGCACACGATTATTAGAACCGTCTAAGTGTGCCCACTGCGGAAAGAACAAGCCCACCATAAGATTCACCCTTGATATTAAACGCTCAACTTTTGTGGATACCCAGCGCATAGAGATACAGGAGAATCCGGAGAATCTGAGGGGCGGAGAACAGCCTCAGAGACTGGCAGCGTATCTGGAGGATGACCTTGCTGGGCTACTGGTGCCCGGTGACAGGGTTGTGCTCAATGGAATTCTGCGCCCAAAGGAGCAAAGACTCTTTGGAAATGTGAAAATCACGGAGTTTGATATATTTCTGGATGTGGTGAGCATAGACAAGGAGAAGAAGGAACTTGAGAGTATTGAGATTACGGAGGAGGACGAGGAGCGTATAAGGGAGGAAGCAAGAAAGGGTGATATAATTGAAAAACTGCGTGATACTATTGCACCCACAATTTACGGGATGAAGATTGAAAAGGAAGCATTGCTTCTTCAGATGTTTGGCGGAGTGCCCAAGAAGATGAAGGACGGTACGAGAATAAGGGGTGATATTCACATTCTCATGGTGGGCGATCCGGGCACCGCAAAGTCACAGTTGCTGCAGTATATGGCTCAACTTGCACCCAGGGGAATATATACTTCTGGCAAGGGCTCTTCGGCGGCTGGCTTAACGGCCACCGCAGTGAGAGATGAGAATGGAAGGTGGACACTGGAGGCCGGTGCTTTAGTTCTTGCGGATATGGGACTTGCCGCCATAGACGAAATTGACAAGATGAGTTCCACAGACCGTGACTCCATCTATCAGGCCATGGAGCAGCAGATAATCGCAGTTACAAAGGCGGGTATATACGCAACGCTTATGGCAAGATGCTCAATTCTCGGGGCTGCAAACCCAAAATATGGAAGATTCAATCCTAACAAGCCTCTGGTGGAGCAGATTGATTTACCCACGCCTCTGCTCTCAAGATTCGACGTTATATTCAAAATAATAGATGTGCCCAATGTGGAGCGGGACCGTGCTCTTGCGGACCATATTCTCAACGCACATCTTGTAGGTGAGATGCTCATGGTTGAGGAGGAGGAGAGCGTGCTTGCAGAGCAGTACACTCCAAAGGTGGAACCTGAGTTCTTTCGCAAATATGTGGCCTATGCGAAGAGAAACGTGATTCCGCGACTTAGCGACGAGGCTATAGAAATGCTGCGCACTAAATATGTAGAAACTCGTAGAATGTACGAGGAAACCCATGCAATCGCGATTACGCCCAGGCAACTGGAGGCCATGATTCG
>WALG01000108.1 GCA_015522955.1 DHVE2 group archaeon | reverse complement strand
CTCTAAGGCAGAGGATGGAAAACTTGCCGAAATTGTGAAGGTGGATGTTGAGACCCTGCAACACTTATCTCTACAACTCTCAAAAAATCTTAAATCTGGGGTACTTATCAATTCCGATGGCTATATTTTCGTATTTGGCAAGAATGCACCTGAAATAGCCAGAAAAGTTGCTGAGGTAATGGAAGGAAAGGCCGGTGGAAAAGGCACATTTGCCCGTGGAAAAGGTTCATCTAAAAGAATAAGGGAAGGTTTAAATAAGGCCCGCAATTTGCTGGGATTAAAATGATAAGCGGAGATATAGAGAGAATACGAAGCATTGTGGGCGAGTACATGGATTTTTATGACTTCAGAATCATGCCGGATCATCTGGAGTTCTATTTCACCATACCGGACGAAAATAAGTTTGGAGATAATTTTAATGCTCTGAGACTACGTCTCAAGAAGGAGAATCTGGTGCCCTTCGTGCAGCGGAAGGGTGGAGAAAATATATTGATTATAATAAGGACCAGGAAGAGGAAGTATAGTAGTGTATACCTAAACGTTATACTTCTTATTCTTACCATAGTCTCCACCATCTGGGTGGGGATGGGTTACTACAGTAGTTACTATGGCCCACATGGTATGTGGGGTGATATATGGGGTGGATTTCTTTATTTCTCCCTTCCCTTAATGACCATAATTGGATGCCATGAAATGGGTCACTACTTTGCAGCAAAGAGGCATAAGGTGGCTGCTTCACTTCCATTTTTCATTCCTGCACCTACGATGCTAGGCACGTTGGGGGCTTTCATCTCAATGCGTGATCCTATTCCTGATAGAAAAGCGCTGGTGGATATAGGCATTTCGGGACCTATTGTAGGATTCATTGTAGCAATTCCTGTGACAATCTTAGGTTTAATTCTTGGAAATTCCATGATGCCAAGTATAAATCCCCAAGCCACTAATGCCTATGTTGTATTGCATGTGCCTCTTATTTATCAATTTCTCGCTTATTTCATACCCTCCTCAGAGTTTATACATCCTGTTGCCATGGCGGGATGGGTAGGTTTTGTGGTGACGGCCATAAACCTCTTTCCGGTAGGACAGTTGGATGGGGGACATGTTGCTAGGGCACTTTTAGGTGATAGAGCAAAATATGTAAGTTACGGCTTTGCTGCACTCTTAATTGCGCTAGGATTCTTTTATCTGGGATGGCTCATCTTTGCATTTCTTGTTATATTTCTCGGGCTCAGACATCCTCCCCCTCTGAATGATATAATAAAACTGGATAAAAAGAGGGTAGCCCTTGCGGTCTCAGGTTTTCTCCTTCTTGCTGTGACCTTCGTGCCTATTCCCGTGGAGTATACGCATCTCCAGGAAAATGTAGAAATGAATGTGAGTGTGGATTCACATATCCTTGTGGAGAATCTTCAAAATTTCACATATCTCACGATAGAAATCTCTAACAAAGGGGAAATGAGCGAGAATATAACTCTCCGGATATGGGGTGATTTTCTTATAGAACGCAGTAATTCCACGTTCTCCTTGGGGAAGGGTAACTCCACATTAATTCATGAGAAAATATGGTATCTCTCTCCCGGAGAGAAAGTTCTCAATGTGGAACTCAGTACTCTAACGCATATTACTGTGAAGAGAAGCGTTATACTCAACTGTTTCAGTCACTCCTATGAGTTCTACTTCGAGCCTTCAGTGGTGCACACTTATGTTTTCAATACCACACTGCACAATTTAGGGTCAGCAAGAACCCTGAAACTGGTTTCTCTGCAAAATGTAAGTTTCAATATCACCAATTTTGAGGGTAAAGTGGTTCAACTCCCAGAAAATTCCTCGCAGAATCTATCATTTGTGGTAACAGGACCTACTGTGATCCTTGCCCTTGATTATTCCACGTACGAAGCGGCCTGGATTGAAGTAAGGATTTGAAGCGCAGAGCATCCTCCCACATATTGGTATTATTGAACATCACATAATCTCCGAGAGATGTAAGTTTTTCAAGATACATAAGTTCCTTATCGCCATATCTATATCTGTAACCTCCAATTCCATGAAGCCTGTAATAATGAAACTCACCCCAGAGAGATTTGCGCTGAAATGGGTTAACCACGTGAACGAGATTCAATTCCTCACATATTTGTTGCACAGTCTCATCGCTCCAGTATCCGCGGGGCTCCCATCCATAGATTGCATCCCTCTCAATGCTCTCAAAGAAACTGTAAATATTTTTTATATGCTCTTCACTTTCTGAAAATTTTGGTGGTGTTTGAAATACCACCATTTTAGCCCCTAAGATTTTTATTATCTCTCTGAAATTTTCCCATGAGCGCATTACGTCAGGATTGTTTTTGAAAAATCCGAAATCTCCGGGGAAACCGCGATATCTGCGGTATGTTGGGCTTGATGGCAGATGGGTAACAGTTTGAGGAGCCTTGAGTGTATATTCAAAATCTGGAGGAGCGGTATCTCTCCATTTTCTTGCCAAGTCCTCACTTATTGGAGTATAGAATGTTTTCTGTACCTCCACTACGTTAAACTCCTGAAAATATTTCTTCCGCGACACAGAGAATCCGCAGGTTCCGATTTTCACTGTGTCCATGGATAAACATTCGTCTAAGTAGATTTAAGATTTGCGATTTTCGAGTTTTTCTATGAATTTTTCAATTCTCATCTATTTTCACATTGCCTATCTCCATCCGCTTCTCAGGGCCACTGAAATGGATAGCAGGAGTAGAATGAATACCGTCCGTAGTGTAGGAACTGTAAAACATCCTGAAATATGGGGGAACTTACAATCCTGCGGAACAAGTAGCAATAAAAGCTGGGAGGAGATGGTTTTTTCGGTTCTCAGTTGTGCATCTCATAATCTTTCGGTATGTCCTCATATCTCCTGTTTATAGTGCTGAGGATTTTCGTCATCACAAGTGTCTCCACACATTTAATAATTAATCCAGAAATTAAAATATTTCCTGTGATGGTGACAAAACTAAGAAATGGAAAACTCAAACTCTGAAGCATAGCCAAAAAACTATAAATTTAAATATTTGGATTTGATTAAGTCCAGCAATCAGATGTTTATGGTGGGAATTATGGAAAAATCTAAATGTCCTAGACAGCAGGGAGAACCGGAGGTGTGAAGGTGACCCCCATTTCTTACCTGCTGCTTTGTACTGCACATTGCCTGCGCTGTACAGATTCTTATACTCCCCCTAAATCTGCATCCATGTGTGAATACCCCTTCTTCGGAAATTCCCATAAAGAAGGTATGCAGTATGACGGGATTCTTAGATAATACCAAGAGAGGCTTTGCGGAGGAGATGTTGATAATTTCCATGGTAACTGCTGTGCTGGTAGGTATTGCCATTTATTATAACGATATTGCGCATCACTATCCCGGGCATAGTGTTCTGCAGGATGCAATACTTGGATGCATCCTTATATTTTTTCTATCATTCTTTTTTGTGAGACAGGTTCGCATGGCGCTTGTTTATAGAAATCGCAAGGTCATCTATGCAATCGGAGTTTTCTTAATGATGATGTCTTTTGGAGGATTTGGAGCTATTTATATGAATCCTTCACCTTTCACTTTAATCTTTGTGGGTGTTCTATGGCTCCTGACCATCTTCACCTTCTATATTGGAAAAATAGCAAAAAGATTCGAGAGATTTCAGTTGGATATACCGCCCGAGAGATATGTGGTTCTTCGCAGTGTGATGACAAAGAAGCAGAGATTCACTTTGGTGTTCCCGGACAGGTATATAAAATTCCTAGAGACAGGAGATAAAAAGTATCTGGAGGATGAGAAAAATGTTAGATAATACCCGAAAAGGATTCGTTGAGGAACTGACACTCGGATTCACACTAACAATAGTTCTATCTCTGGTAGCAACATACACATCTCATACCTCTACCTCCAAAATAGTATCTTTTGTGATGATTTTCATTGCAGGATATGTCTTATTTGGTGGCTCTCTAAGAATCATAAGATGGTCAATAGTGTTCAAATCCCCAGCGTATCTACTTCTTTTAAACTTAACAGCCTTTGCCCTAATTGGGATATCATATAATGCTTTATCTCGTGAGCCCTCTTTTTACAATGTGCTAACAGCGGTGATTTTGCTATCCATAGTTGGGAT
>WALG01000107.1 GCA_015522955.1 DHVE2 group archaeon | reverse complement strand
CTCTTTATACCCTATATCTTTTAATTGGTATTGCCTTAGGTGTACTAACCGGGCTCACCTCCGGATTACATTTTAACAATGTGGCTCTGTTTGCAATCTTTTTAGCATCCGCATTTTCGCTGCCCGCCCTATACCTCGCAGTGATGGTGATGGCAACCATGATTACCCATACCTTTCTGGATTTCATACCCTCAATTTTTCTGGGCGCTCCCTCGGAGGATACATCCCTCTCAGTACTTCCCACTCACCAAATGCTCCTTGAGGGACGTGGCATGGAGGCGGTACATCTAACCGCTCAGGGTTCTCTGCTTGCCTATTTATTTTCTCTTGCTTTTATGCCTTTTATCTTCCTGCTATTTTCCATATTTTCTTTGCAAAAGATTTTGCCCGATGTTATCCCCTTCTTACTGCTGAGTATGATACTCACTCTTTTTTACTGGGAGAGCAAAAAGAGTTTGAAACATGTGCTTTATGCATTTGCAATTTTTGTCCTTTCAGGAATCTTGGGAATTATCACACTAAATATGCCTGTAACTTCTTCTCCCATACCATTCCATGCGTCTCTTCTATTTCCTGTGTTCACCGGACTCTTTGGCTTCCCCGTGCTTATCCTTTCCCGTAAAACCATAGTGCCTCCACAGAGAATATCGAAAGCGAAGATTAATCACAATTCCATAAAATCAGCATTCAGGGGCACATTATCCGCCTCACTTGTTGCCTTCCTTCCTGGAGTGACCTCAGGAATTGCGGCAACAATATCTCAGATTCTCTCAAAAAGCAGAGAGAACGAGAATTTTCTCATAACGTTAGGAAGTGTGAATACTGCCAATTATACCCTCAATCTTCTCTCTCTTTTTCTCATTCTTCGTCCCAGAAGCATGGCCGTGGAAATATTGGGTACATTAGTTCCAATTCAAACCTGGAAGTATCTCCCATTTCCACCATCTAATTTTATTTTCCTTCTTCTCACCGGTCTTTTAGCCGCCTTTGCTTCTTATTTTCTGACAATTCGCATAGGCATTCTTTTTACAGGGTGGGTGACAAAATTTGGAAAGGATTACGGGAGATTATCCATAGGCATATTATTTATTCTATTTGTGTTCATATTCCTTTTCACAGGATTGGTTGGAATACTAGTAGGAATCGTGGCTACATTGATAGGCCTGCTACCTCCCAAACTGGGAATAATGAGAACTCACCTTATGGGTGTTCTAATTTTGCCGGTGATTATAAATTATTTATAAAAAATATAAAAAATTATGGGGAATAGTGGCCTGTAAGAGCGCCTATGATGGCCCCTCCAAGATAGAATCCCCAAACCACTATCATTCCCGCAACTAAGATAAGGGCAAATCTGACCCACTGTGGATAATCGTGTCGCCCTATTCCCAAGCCCAGTAGTAGTATAACTAGAAATGCAGTACCTATTGAATATACCATTACTGATATAGCAAACCCTCCTACACTGTATGAGGCAAAGCTTATGGCAAAAATAGTTACCCCAAGCCACATGAGTGCCAGGGCAACTACTATCATTGTTCCTATTACGGTAGGATTCTTCACAAGAGATTCAAAGAAGGGTTTTTTACGGTGTGGGTAGTATGGTGGATAAGAATTCGGCGGTGG
This sequence comes from DHVE2 group archaeon, assembly GCA_015522955.1. GTDB lineage: Archaea > Thermoplasmatota > Thermoplasmata > Thermoplasmatales > Aciduliprofundaceae > S014-41. The sequence continues at coordinate 6,935 of WALG01000107.1, read as the reverse complement.
CACTTGCTGCATCTGCTGGGGTTGCTGTTCCTGCGACATTATTTCCGGAGGAGGCTCTGGAAGCCCAGTGCTCTTTTTCCCCTCCTCGTTCTCTTCACCGGGAGGTATAATCTCTTCGGATGTCATATTTATCCCTCAGAAGATATTTCATAGGGAATATTTAATGGTTTCTTTAATAATGATACTCTACGTTTTAAAATATCTGTCAAACAGCGATAATTTTATATCCAACCAATAACATTACAGTTCAGGGATTAAAATGGCAAAGAAGGAAGAGAAGTTTGAAAACTGGTATGAGAAACTAGAGAGCGAACTTGAAAAAAAGAAGGAGGAAGTTATAAAAGATATATCTACCGAGAGTGAAAAAAAGAGAGACCTGAACCGTAATCTGGTGGAGGATTTCTGGAGAGTGTGGATTCAATTTAATAGAATCAACGTCCCATTCAGAATAGAACCCCCTCATAGCCTGTGGGGGCAGTTTGAAGTTTTTCCGGATAGGTGGAGTTTGCGCGATGATTTCGATTTTGCCACAGTCACAGAGATAAGTTTGGTGGATATCACTAGAGAACAAAATAGAACCGGAGACTCACTTAAGATAGTTTACTATCCTTCCGAGGGAGGGGAGAAAATAAGGATGCTCTTTGAATTCTTTGAAGGTGAGAAATATTACAAGTATTCGGGCTGGAAGAGAATATACAGCCAGTACATACTCTACAATGAAGATGTTAAGAAGGCAAATTTGGACAAAATAAGGGATGTACTGCTAAAGGTTATTCCCCAGTGGTATGAGTCCCATCTGAAGGGCGATCGCAATATAATAATCCAGTACATCAAAGATAATTTCGAAAAAGGAGAAACTTTCACACTTTAATCCCTTTAATCTCTTTAAAGACATTTTTACCTATCCCTACTGTTTTGGGCTAGATAGGTCTTTCTGTATCTGTTTCTTGAATTCTTCCCTTAAAGATATTTCTTGCTCCCACTCATCCAGAGACTCGAGTGCCTCTTTCAATTCCCTCAGGCAATCTATGCAAATCCACTTATTCCCTATTTTTTTCATGGGAAGATTTTTGTACCCAATCCTGCCGCAAAAGAAACATACATGCATCTCAGGAATTTTGCTCTCCACATAAAGGTCCAGTTTTAAACTTTCCAAGATGTTTTTCATCATCTCTTCTTTCATAACATCATCCCCTGTGTTTGGGATTTATGAGTAAATACTGCTCTCCTATTTTAACTATCGGAACACGATACTTTTTCCCCAAGTATTTTAATGATTCTACTGCGTTCACATAGTTATCATTATTAACTTCTAAGGCCAGATAATAAAGGATATCCAAAGGCGTCAGCCTTGCAACTCTTGTCTCCGAGCCAATATGGTTATCCCATTTAATTTTTATACTATCAACCCCCAAGGGGTCCTGAACATCTTTTGTATCCAGAAACTCCATTTTCACATCTCTAGGCATCTTTCTTGCTGGCGTAAATCCAAAATAGGAAACTACGATTTTCTCAAGATCCACATCCATATAAATTCCTCCACCCTCAGAATATTTCGGATTCTGAGAGAACGTTTATTCCGCTCTCAGTTATTTCATAAGGCTTTACCTCCCGAGAATGCTTGGTTCTCCGCATCTTCAGTATCCTGAGAACAAGTTCCAGTTTCTTGCCCGCTTCACGAAATGAGAGAAGTATTACTCCATCAACCACATATTCTACTATTCCGTCTCGACTCACTGTGGGATTTCTGGGATCCACCTCTGCGGTGAATATGGCTGTGGCACCGCAATCCTTTATACTCTTACTGAGGGAAAATACCGCTTTTCTCCGTGCTTCTTCGCTTGGGTAGAGCATGGTAAGAAGACTCACAGAATCCACTGCTATCCTAGATGCTTCAAACTCCTGTATTACCTGCGGTATGTCGCTTTCTAATCTTTGAATGCTACTCTTTGCATCCTCTGGCTCCAGTTTCACAAGGAGAAGCGTGTTATCCACGTATTTCTCAAAATTCCAGCCAAAGTTGCGGGCACTTTCCACAATGCTGCTTTCATCTTCCTCCAAACTTATGAATATGCATTTCTCTCCATTCCTCAGACCTTCCCATATATACTGCATGGCAAGAGTTGTTTTTCCTGTACCAAAAGAGCCAATCACCGCCACGCTATGGCCCTTAGGAATGCCCCCCTCAAGCATTTCGTCCAATCCCTCAATACCCGTTTTAATTCTCATAAGCATCACCTTATCTTTTCCGTATTCACCACCACAAATCCATTATGTCGGTTGAGTGTGGTATTGAATCTGGCCACTCTCTCTTCCTCCAGATGGGCCATAAGACCCGCAAATTTAAGTACATACATGTATCTGTATCTCTTGGAATATTTTGTGCTTCCGTGCCATTCAAACATGAAAACTCCATCCACTGAATCGTAAAGAAGATTTTCCTTTTTTTGATCCAGGATCCCCATTGTGAGGAGGAGATAAATCACACTGTTCCATCGCTTGGCCATCCTGCGCAGTCCCTTAAGTACATCCACAAGATCTATTATATCTATAGAAGATATGGCCAGATCTGTGAGAGAGTCCACAATCACTATCTTGTCATTACCATATTTATCAAGAACTTTTACAAAATCCGTGAGGAGGTCTTCCTTCTTTTTGAAGACATCAGAGGGCTTGGCGGATATCCATCTTCTCGGTACTATGCTGTTCTTGAAAAATTGATGTGATAAGTCCTCCAATAGAAGATCCATTTTAAATGCTTCTGCCAAATCCTCCTGGAAGGTAAGTTCTACAGTGCGCATTATCTCCTGGGCACTCTTGGAAAATGTAATATATAGTGCTCCAGAAGGAACATAAATATCGGGCAAATCCATGATAAGGAAGCCTCTGAATCTCTCATTTCTCCTCGCAAGAGAAAGTTTTGCCACCGAAGTAAGGGCAAACTCTAGGTTCCCAGCACCAGGCTCTCCTGCAAGAATTATCACAGAGCCTGCAGGAACGCCTCCCTTTACAATTTCATCGAAGGCTGCTACGGAAGTAGGTACTCTCATCATAAAATTATTACAATTTGTAATTTAAACGTTTCCCCTTAAATAATGTTCTTGATTATATATTCCTTAGATTCGGGGAAAAATTTTAAGTAAATCGAAATTTTTTAGGTGCTCATGCAGGAAATCCGGGAGAAATATATTGAGAGGATTTACGATTTGAAAAGGGAGAAGGGCTATGTACGAGCCACCGACCTGGCAAATTTGCTAAATGTAAAACCCTCCAGCGTGACGGAAATGCTTCAAAAACTAGCCCGTGAGGGTTATGTGGTATATGAAAAATATAGGATAATAGACCTTACTCCCAAAGGATTCGAACTGGCTAAGAATCTTGAGATGAGACACCAGGCTATAAGAAAACTTCTAATATACATAGGTGTAGATAAGGATATTGCAGATAGAGATGCATGCCTTGTAGAGCATATACTGAGTCCAGAGAGTTTGGAAAAAATACAGGAATTTGCTCAAAAAATTTAATATCGGGAGAAGGATGTGAAGGTCCATGAACCTTAGGATCATCTATGATACGCATCATCATGCCACGTGGAACATGGCTCTCGATGAGTCGCTTCTCCGCCATTTGCCTGAAATTGGCCCCACACTGAGACTCTATGGGTGGGAGCCTCCAGCAGTTAGCATTGGATATTTTCAGGGTATAGAAGAAGAGGTAAATGTGGCCAAGGCAAAGCAGATGTGCGTGGATGTAGTTCGCCGCATCACCGGAGGTGGTGCCGTATATCACAAATATGAACTTACTTACTCCATAGTGATGTCCCCGCCTTCCGGTAAGATTCTGGATTCATATAAACATATCCAGCGAGGCTTGGTGGAAGGTCTTCGCCTTATAGGTATAAATGCAGAGATGTCTGGAATAAACGATATCGTTGTAGAAGGGCGTAAAATATCGGGAAATGCTCAAACCAGAAGATACGGGGGATTACTCCAGCATGGCACTCTTCTTATGAACGTGAATGTGGATGAGATGTTCTCCATTCTCAAGGTTCCGCAGGAAAAAATGAGGGATAAGTTGATAAGCAATGTAAAGGAGAGGGTTACCTCCCTTAAGCATCTGGGATACGAGATAGAGTTCGAGGAACTTCAAAAATATATGGCAGAGGGGTTCAAAAACGCACTAAGTGCAGAACTGTATGAGGATGCTCTTCCCAATGAAGTTATGGATATGGCAAAAAAATTAGAGGTGGAAAAATATGGAAATCCCGAATGGAATTTCAAAAGGTGAAAGTCTGGTAAAGGGCGGCAAACTCATAAGAGTTAGGGTAGAATTCCAAGGCAACAGAATAAAAGAGATAAAAATTACGGGCGATTTCTTTCTTCATCCAGAAGATAAAATAGAAGATATTGAAAATGGTTTGAAAAATGTGCCTATAGATGGGGTTCGAAAAAAACTTGATGAGATGTTGAGAGATACAGAGTATCTGGGCTTTACTCTGGATACGTTGGTGCAAGCGGTGGAGGAGGCATGGAAGAGAAGAAAGCGGATATAGAGAAATTCAGAATCTATGAGGACATTATCCCTGATTTTGCCTCCTTTATGGAGATAATTAAAACGCCTCAGCCCTACTGGCTCCGTGTTAATACCCTTAAAATCAAACAGCAAGAATTGGTTAACAGGCTCCAATCCAAGGGCTTTGTGCTGGAGAGATATGAAAATATGAACGCTTATAAAATTGCAAAAATGCCTGTGAAGCATCCTGGTGCTACCATGGAACATTCTCTTGGTTACTATTACATACAGGATCTTTCCTCAATGGCACCTGTATGGGTCCTTTCTCCCATACCGGGGGAGAACATACTGGATATGGCTGCTGCCCCAGGAAGTAAGAGCACCATGATGGCTGAGATGATGGAAAATAGAGGCACCATCATTGCCAATGACATAAATTACAATCGATTAAAGAGTCTCGCTGCAAATATTGAAAGGCTGGGTATAACAAACATAATAGTTACCAACAAGGATGCGCAAACAGCAAAGTGGGGTAAATTTAAAAAAATACTCCTGGATGCTCCCTGCTCGGGAGAGGGAACTTTTCGGAAGAATCCATGGGATTTTCGGTTTGCAACCGATAAGGAAAGAGCGATGCTCGTAAAACAGCAAAAGAAAATGGTTGAAAATGCCTGGAATAATTTAGAGGATGAAGGGATACTCGTTTATTCCACCTGCACATATCATCCTTTAGAAAATGAAAACGTGGTAAAATATGCCGTTGAGAAACTGAACATGGAGGTGATATCCGTGGAAGTTCCTGTACCCCATGCCCATGGAGTCATGGAGTGGAAAAATGAGGAGTTCTCATTTTACAGAAAATGTGTGCGTATATACCCGCATCTCATGGATGCAGGGGGGATGTTCATTGCAGTTCTCAAGAAAAGATGAGTATAGAGAATATTTCGTAGAAAGATTCGGGATATCAAAGAAGGTGATGATGCAGTATTCCTTCTGGCAGCGCTCACAAAAAGTCTGGGCTTTCTCCGGAACCCTAATCACAGAGAGAAATATTGAAATTCTGGGTGTCAAAGCCCTCACCCTTGGCAAAGTACCAAAACCATCCACCGCTTTTCTTCGAGTTGTAGGAAGTTATGCCACTAGAAACGTAGTGACACTAAATTCACAGGATGCTCTTAAATTTCTGCGGGGAGAGGAACTAAAAGGTGAGTTCTCCGTGGACCATGGATACGTGATAGTAAGAAGCACTGAGGATATTCTAGGCTGTGGTTTTTATGCAGACACGCTGAAAAGTTTGATACCTCGAAAATACAGAGTTCAGAACACATGGATATAAAACTATGACTCCACTTCCTTCCATATTTTTTCGAATTTTTTCTTATCTCCCTTGGTAACTACATACCTAGGCTTAAATGGACATTTTTCTTCCCCATGAGAGAGGAAAACATCATAGGTTCCAATTTCTATAGCAATTCTTTCAATCTCCATTTTATCCATGCCTATGAGTGGCCTATAGATAGGCAACCCTGTAGCGCCACTTTCGATATACAGATTTTCCAGCGTCTGAGATGCTACCTGACCCAGGGAATCCCCTGTAACTATCCCCAGAGCACCTCTCTTTCGGGCTATTTCATCTGCAATTTTGAGCATTGAAAACTTGCAGAGTATGCAGAGCCACCGCTCTTCTTTCATCTCAGTTAGTTTTCTCGCATACTTCTCAAGCATACAGGAATGCTCCACCACCAACAACTCTATCTTCCTTGGACTGTACTGATTTAAAACTCCTACGATATTTCTTACCTTTTTCTCCTCCGCATCGCTGTGTTTCAGATGCAGCACAATTATGTTGGCACCTCTTCTCAGCATTAAAAATGCTGCTACCGGGGAATCTATGCCCCCGGAGAGCAGAGCCACAAGAGTGCCTGCAGTGCCCACAGGTAAACCGCCCACACCCTGGATTGTTTCAAAGAAAACATAGGCCTTTCCATTTATTATTTCTATACCCACTACAAATTCAGGATTGCAGAGGTTTACCTTCCAGCCAAAATTTTTTACTATAAACTCCCCAATTTCCTCGTTTATCTCCTGCGAAGTTTTGGGAAATCCCTTATCCACACGATGTGTGGCTACTTTAAAACTTGAGGGATTATATTCCTGCAACTTCTCTTTAAGATATGGGAAGATATCCTCATATTCCATCTCCTTTGCGGGAGATACGGAAACAACGCCCGGACATCTGGCAATAATCGCAGCAACTTCATCGGAAGCGTATACGAATATTCTTCCTCTCAAAACCTTGGTTCTCCCCTTATACCCGTATCTTTTCAATTTTTTCTCGATGTTCTTAGCTAACATGTCCTCAAAAAATCTTCGATTTCTTCCCTTGAGCCCAATCTCGCCGTATCTTACAATGAGCATAAGAG
>WALG01000106.1 GCA_015522955.1 DHVE2 group archaeon | reverse complement strand
GAGATGTGTATAAGAGACAGGCCTTAAGCTGGTGAAAGGAGACTTTCATGCTTCAAAATTCTTAACATTTGCACACAGAGTAAGGTATAGACTGAATTTTTGCTTTAAGCAAGTGAAAGGAGAGTTTCCATTATATGAGTTGTATGCAGAGTGTGTTATAGACAGAAAAAATAGATTTCCATAATGGATTTCCATGAAAAAGAGAGTAAATTACATAGAGAATAAGAAATACACGAAAAAAATAGCTTTCCATAAGTGGGTAATTGTATGGAGAGTGTGTTATAGACAGAAAAAAAGAACACAGCCCCCCACTATGCGAGTGTTTTTAAGTATCTTGGTAAGTCCAATTCGCATAACTTTGTTATGCTCATTGGAATTGGTAAGTGTTATATAGGACCGCAGTCATGTCCTGATTATGGGTAAGGGTGCATTTGTGCAGATAACCAAGTATGGTGGTAGTGGTGGAACTAACCATATGAGGCATAATCTGAGGGAGAAGACGAGGAGAGAATTGCAGGGAATGATTGAAAGATTTGGAGACTGGGATAGCGTTATGGAACTTATCAATACTCCCCCGATACGCAAGAGCCAGAAAACTGATTATATGGAAGTGGTGGCGTATCCTGAGAACAAAGAGCAGGCAGAGGCTATCCTTCAATATCTGAGCAAGGAGACGAACCGCCCAGTTGCAGGAGTATGGCATTATGACGAGAGCAAACCTCATGTGCATTTCATAGTCCCGTGGAGAGATGAGACTGGTAGAGCGTTAAGATTACAGAAATCGCAACTGCGTAGAATGAGGAACACTATAACTGTAATGGTAGGCAGGGAGATAGTCCAGAAAGGGCAGGGAAGAAAGAAAATACCCGGTAGGGTGTGGTATAGAGATGAAGAATATTACCGTGATTTGGCGAAAATACAGCAAGAGAGGATAGAGAGGGCAAGAGAGGGAATTAAGCAGGTGCTAAAAACCTATGATATGGGTATTCAAATTTTCTATTTGAACCGCAGTTATGGGAGAATACCCGCTAAGGGTAAGGTGTTTTTAGACGAGAATAAGAGTATCATGGTGGAATACGATGATGGAAAAGTTAAGCCTTTGAATATCCGCAGTTTAGTATGGCATAACTATGCCAACGATGAGGAGATTACCTTTTCTCCTTACAGGTATGGGAATGTGAAGAAGAAGGAGAAGGATAGGTATCTGGTTTTAAGAATGTTCATAGACGATATTCCTCAGGAGATGATACCACGATTGCCCCCTAATACTCTCCTTGTGGAGACATCCAGAATTGGGGGAATTAGAAAGTATCAGGCACATTTTAAATATCCTGTGAAGTTAGAGAATAAGAAATACAGTAAGGAGCAATTGGAAAATATAGCAAAACAGGTATTTCGTAAGGTTGTGGAGTATTACAAGGGAGACCCTGGAAGTAAAGACCCTTACCACTTACGCAAATTGCCGGGTTTTGAAAATAAGAAATATACATCCAATCCCCCGCAGGTTAAGATTGTGAGGGATATAGGGATTGGAAAGGATTGGGTGAAAGTCAGAGAGGAACTGAAAAGGAGTTTAGGTATTGAGATGCTCCGCCCAGAGGAACATATTAAGAAGAAACCTGAGAAGGTGGAAATACCTAAGAGAGAAGTATTACATGACTGGCGGTATTTCTATAATAAGCAGAAGGCTAAGACCCCAGCAGGGCAGAGGGTTGATTTAAACCGTGTTGATATGGATTATGCTATCTATCTTTACAGTCATGGAGTCATGGGAACGGACATAAAAGATAAACTGGAGAAGGAGAGTTATAATATTGCACAGCGTAAGAAAGGGCATTTAGAAGATTACTTGGACCGCACATTAAGTAAGGCTCTTGAGCGTATAGATTATGTGGAGAGTATAAGGAGAGATTTGCTATCTCACAAAATCAAATTGGGGAGAAAGACTATTGTTTATGTCAATATGATGGAAGGGTATCCAGAAATTGATATATTGCCTGTGAAAAAGGTAGTTTATAAAAAGAATGGTTACGATGTTGCATTTGCAATGTATGAAGATGGATCAATATGGAAAGATGGCAGGTGGTTTAAGAGAGGACCCACATTAGCAAAGTTGCTTAGGTTGGATAATTCTGAAGAACTGAAAAAAGTTACAGAACCCGCAATATATGGGGAGAAAGAGGAGATACACGAGCCAGAGATGAAGATGAGCAGAGAACAAGAACCCCAAATAGAGAATGAGGAAGAAAATCAGATAGAATTTGGAGACTGATAGCATAGCGTTAAGCTATGCGTATTGG
>WALG01000105.1 GCA_015522955.1 DHVE2 group archaeon | reverse complement strand
CTCTATATCTTGCTTAAGTTGTGATAGACGCGAAAACGAAGTGGGTAATTGATACCATTTCACCCATTAAGGTGGAGCCTCAGGTTTTAAGAATTTCAGATGTTGAAATGTAAATTGCCTTAAATTATACTTAGGAAGTGAGAAGGATATAGAGGATGCAAAGCATCTTTACGAACTTTCCATAGAATCTTTGAATATGGAGAAATTCAAAAATTTGATAAGGCTTCTTAGGGTTGAGAATCCCGCAAGAAGGTATCTCGGATGAAAACCCCGGGAATAGACCTTAAGGAAATGGAGGAGATAAAGCGCAGAAATTTTGAGGAGCACCTGAAATTCATAGAGTTCTATGTGAAATGGCTCAAGTAGTTAAAATTTTATGCAACAAATTCGGTTTTCAGATAACAGGTAGGAAGGGTATGCACAAAGAACTCAAGATAGGTACTTTAAAAGGAGTTTTAAAACTCGCCAAGGTTGATATTGATGATTTTGCAAAGTATTTATAAAAAGATACCGGTGTAATTCAACTTCATCTAAAAATTGGAAAATTTGCAAAGAAAGCAGTGCCTGGGAAATGAATTTAGCAGAATCTTAAATATCTCGAAATCCATGGTCCTCTATGCCTAAAGCAATAAGCCACGAGGGATGGCGCCTTCGTAAAGTTATAGTGACTCCTCCCAAGATAGAGTATTTTAAGGTAGAGAATCTTAGAGAACACAATATAAGGGAAGTTGCCAATAAAGAGAAAGCAAAGAAGCAGCATGAGAGGTTAAGAAAAGTTATGGAGAATGCAGGGGCAAGAGTTATCAGGGTACCTGAATTAAAGGGACATCCAAACTCGGTATTTAGCATGGACACAGCCCTTCCCCTAGGAGACGCGTTTATCCAACTCCGAATGGGCCTGCCCACAAGGAGAGGTGAAGATACGTATATGGCTAAGATTCTTGGAGATATGAACCTACAAAAGATAGGAGAGATCAGAGCACCCGGAACCGCAGAGGGGGGAGACCTATTAGCAGCATATCCTGTATTTTTCATTGGCATATCCACAAGAACCAATAAAAGCGGGGCAGAGCAACTCTCTAAAATCCTCGAAGAGTGGGGATATGAAACCCGCAAGATTTCGGTGCCCGATATACATCTTCATCTGGGAGGTGCCATGACCATTATTGGAGAGGATAAAATTCTCGCTTGCAGGAGCATCCCGAAGGAGTTGTTGAGAGGTTTTGAAGTATTATGGCTTGATTGCAGATCCTTCATAACGGGGAATGTGATTTATCTGGGTAATGAGAACATAATAATCGAGAAAAGAAATATGAAGGTAAAGAAGAAGTTAAATGAATGTGGATATGAAGTATTTCCACTTGACCTATCCGAGTTTGTAAAGGGTTCAGGTGGTCCATCCTGCCTGATTCTTCCGGTGGAACGAGGCTAAAATTTTTTACCCTAAAGGGCATGCAAGGATATGAAGATATATGACACGCTGACTGCAGAGAAGAGAGAGTTTATACCTCTGCATGAGGGACGTGTGGGGATGTATGTATGCGGTCCTACTACATACGATTATGCACATATAGGTCATGCTCGCCCCGCCATAATTTTTGATATGCTCCGCAGATTCTTTGAGTATAAAGGCTATGATGTGGTTCTCATTTCTAACATAACAGATGTTGATGATAAAATAATAAACAGAGCAAAAGAGAAAGATGCAGAGCCCATAGAGATGGCACATTATTATGCCAGGGAATATCTCAAAGATATGGATGCACTAAGAGTTAGAAGGGCAAACATAATACCCAAGGCCACAAGACATATTGAGGAAATTATAGAACTTGTGAAAACTCTGGTGAATAAGGGCTATGCTTATGAGAGCGGTGGAGACGTGTATTTCTCCGTTGAGAAATTCAGGGACTATGGAAAATTGTCCCATCGCAAACCGGAGGAGATGCTTGCGGGGGCGAGGGTAGAGGTTAGCGATAAAAAACGTAATCCTCTGGACTTTGCGTTGTGGAAAGCAGCAAAACCCGGTGAGCCATCGTGGATGAGCCCGTGGGGCCCGGGAAGGCCTGGATGGCATATAGAGTGCAGTGCCATGAGCATGAACTATCTGGGTCCTACACTGGATATCCATGGAGGCGGCGCGGATTTGATATTCCCTCACCATGAAAATGAGATTGCACAGAGCGAGGCAGCCAGTGGAAAGGTATTTGCAAGATACTGGATGCATGTGGGCCTTGTGAGATTTGAAGAGGAGAAGATGAGTAAATCCATTGGCAATGTGTTTCTCATCAGGGACCTTCTCAAGAAATACCCACCGGAGGCTGTGAGAATAATGTATATCAATGCTCACTATCGCAAACCCTTTGATTTCAGTGAGAAGAATCTAGAGGATTCTCGAAAACTTATGGAGAAAATATGGAGCGTGTATCTCTCTCTCAAAAAATCAGCGAGATGCGGAGTAGCAACAGATAATACAAAAAATTTAGTAGATAAGACACGGAAAGAAATCATCACTGCTCTGGAAGATGATTTCAATACCCGAGAGGCCATAAGACATTATCTTGAGTTCATAAATAAAGTTCGAGACGCAAAAGATGAAGATGCTTTCCTTGCTATAGAATTTCTTGAAGAAATGGATTACATATTCGACATACTGCCCAGAGGTACCACAGAGAATTTAGAAGAGAACCTCATAAAGTTGCTTCTGCGGATAAGAGAAAGAGCAAGAAAGAATAAGGACTTTGGTACTGCAGACTGGATACGTGAGGAACTCAAAAAACTGGGGATAAAAGTTGAAGACACGAAGGATGGGCCCAGATGGGTTAAATTATGATTTATGGGTCCTTCAGGCCCCCTTCTGTGATTTTGAATACTACTTCCCCCTCAGGCAGGCATGGGGAGTCTATCAGGCGCCCTATTCTTTTTCCCCCTTTTCCCCGTCTTAGGTATATGCGATAAGTCGCCGTATGCCCTACAATATGTCCACCTATGGGCTGTGTCGGGTCTCCGAACATGATGCCAACATTGGCTGCCACCTGATTTGTAACTGCAATAACTGCGTTATGCACATCTGCAAACTGTAGCAGATCATGCATGTGCTTGTTGAGTAGTTGCTGTCTCTCATGAAGTGTGCCGCGGCCCACATACTCAACACGGAAATGTGCGGTAAGCGAGTCCACAATTAATAAACGTACAGGATACTTTTCGGCCAGTTCCCTTGCTTTCTCCACCAGCAGCATCTGATGACTCGAGTTGAAGGCTCGAGCCACGTGTATCTTTTTAAGAGTCTCTGCAGGCTCAAGACCAATAGCCTCGGCCATCTGCTTTATTCTCTCTGGACGAAATGTGTTCTCGGTATCGATAAAAACAGCATGGCCTTCAAGTCCACCCTTTTCCCTTGGTAACTGCACATTTACAGCCAGTTGATGCATTATCTGTGTTTTCCCGGAACCAAACTCTCCGAAAAATTCTGTGATTGCCTGTGTTTCTAAACCGCCACCCAGCAATTCGTCAAGCGCCTTTGAGCCTGTAGTAAGTTTTGCTATATTTTTCCGTCTCTCAAATATCACATCCCCAGTTTCAAAATCCCCCACGTTGGCATACATTCTTGCCGCAATCACTATTTTCTGGGCAACGCCTGCGCCTATTCCCACCTTTTCCGCAAGGTCTTTCGGTGATGCCACGGCCAGTTCAAGCAAATCTGTATAGCCTGCTTCCCTCAACTTCTCGGCAGTAGCCTCACCCACACCAGGCAAATCCTCTATGCTATACTCCCTTTTCTCCTCTTTTTTTCCCAAATTCATCACCTACGATTTTCTTTAATTTTCATCCTTAATTAAGTTTTTCACAGATACTATGAGATATATTTCACAAGGTCAACAAGTCTTGAGGAATAACCATATTCATTATCATACCAAGCCAGAACCTTTACCAAGTTACCACGTACATATGTTTCTAAAGCATCATATATGGCGCTATGAGGATTACCTTTGAAATCCACCGATACCAACGGCTCATCTACATACTGCAAAATTCCTTTCAGTTCTCCTTCAGCAGCACGCTTGAATACATTTCGTACCTCATCCTCGGTGGGTTCAGATTCAACTTCAGCGACTAAATCTACAATAGACACCGTGCTCGTTGGGACACGGATGGAGATCCCATGCATCTTTCCATCAAGTTCGGGGATTACAAGACCTATTGCACTCGCCGCTCCTGTTGTAGTAGGTATTATGTTCATCGCCGCAGCCCTTGCCCTTCGAAGATCTTTGTGTGGCAAATCCAGCAATCTTTGGTCGTTGGTATAGGAGTGCACTGTGGTCATCAATCCATATCGAATTCCAAAATTTTCATGTAGAACTTTAGTCACTGGAGCCAAGCAGTTGGTCGTGCACGAGGCATTGCTTATAACATCATGCTTCTCTGGATCATAGATGGTGTGATTCACTCCCATAACAAGCGTGACATCTGCAGGCTTGCCTTTGGCTGGTGCCGCGATTATAACTTTTCTGGCTCCAGCCTCTAAATGCATCGCTGCCTTATCTCGCGAGCGAAATACTCCAGTGCTCTCAATGACAACATCCACACCAAGTTCTTTCCATGGAAGTTTTGAAGGATCTCTTTGAGAATACACAGGTATCTCCTTTCCGTCGACGATTATGGCATTCTCTCCAGCCACTACCTCACCTGAAAAAATACCGTAATTGGTATCGTACTTCAGCAGATGAGCCAGGGTACGTGCATCCGTTATATCGTTTATTGCAACAATGTCCAGGTCCTTGTATCCTATCCTGAAAAACATCCTCCCTATTCTTCCAAATCCGTTTATCGCCACCTTCACCATTTGCTCACCATGCCCTAATGCTTCCCGATTATTAAATATTTTTGCGAGGGAAAGATAATGTAGTATCCCGATTTTATTTTACATTTCAAGTACCCACCTCGCATATCCTTTATTTTCCTCCCTTTCTCTGTTTTCCTGATAATCCATGGGTTTTCCTGTCGTTCAGTTTACGCATGGTGGATATCATGTAAGATGTTAAATTATCTTGGGATACTACAGCAGGGGAAAGATAATTAAATCGTAAGGCATGTGGAATCCCGTGGAGATATACATAGCATTTGTAGAGCCTCAGTTCAGCGGAAATATAGGATTTCTGGCCCGCACCATGGCCAATTTCGGATTTAAAAAACTCATTCTGGTTAACCCAAATGAGATTGATAAAGATGCCTACAGATTTGCCAAGCACGCGGGGGACATAATAGAAAATGCAATCATAATGAGCAATTTCGAGGAATTACGAGATTTTTTAGATTACGCGGTGGCCACAAGCGGAGTGGATACAGTTTCACCTAAAAAATTCAAGAGAATTGCTATAACCCCCAGAGAATTTGCGTCCAAACTTCCTCAACTCTCCGGCAGGGTGGGAATAATATTTGGACGAGAGAATTACGGGCTTTACAATGAAGAGATTGGAAAATGCGACCTCCTGATTAGAATTCCAACCTCAGAGGAATATCCAATAATGAACGTGACCCATGCTGCGGCCATAGTGCTCTACGAAATATTCTTACAGGATTTTGAACCCAGGGAGAGAGATCTTGCAGAATCATTTGAACTCGAACTGCTCAACCACCGATTCTCCGAAATTTTAGATTTAATAAACTTCCCAAAACATAAGGGAAAAAACACGGAGGTAATGCTGAGACGCATTCTGGGTCGTGCGACGCTCAGTAAATGGGAGTACCACAGCATGATGGGACTCCTTAAGAGGATATCATATGCACTAAAACAAAAGAATAATAAAGGGGAAAATAATAAGTGAATATGGACATTATAACTCTCATCAACATGAGCCTTGCACCCCTGCTTCTTATATCAGCCACAGGACTGCTTATTCTCGGACTCGGGAACAGATTTGGAAGGATAATAGACAGACTCCGCGAGTTTTCAAAAGAGGTAAGGGAAGGTGACGTAGATGAGAACAGAAAAAAAGTAATTCTCAAGCAGAAAAAAGTTTTGATACGGAGAGGATACCTTTGCAGAAACGCCATGGTATATTACCATCTCACAGTTATGTTCACCTCCCTATCCTCCATTTTCATTTTCATCACATTTCTGTGGGATGCTCTTCAGTACATAGCCATGCTCACATTCGTAGTAGCCGTGATTACACTTATAATGGGCTCAATATACGCTGCATTCGAAATCACCCTATCCTACGAGGCCGTGAAAAGAGAGGCACAGGAATATTTGCATGAATGAGAAAATTTAAAAAGAATAAAGAAATATTCTATCTGGTGAGCATAATGAGATGGGATGAGAGAACTTTTTCGAAATTCACATACCTTGAAAATGTTTCCATCACAAGGCAGGGTGACAGGGTGGCATATGTCACAAGAAGGGTAAATCTCAAGGAGAACAAGTATGAGAATACCATAGTGATTGAGAACCTCAAAACAGGAGAGCGGAGATATGTTGATGATGCCGTGATGCCCAAATTCTCTCCAGATGGAAAAAAGATGCTCTATCTCCATATGGACGAAGAGAAGAAAAAGAGTGACCTCTATCTCCTGGAACTGGAGAATATGACCTCCAAGAAATTAATGGAGGCAAAAAACATCCTGGATATGGACTGGAATCATGACTCTCGCAAAATTCTTGTTCTCTATTCAAAAAAACTGGAAGATGAGGATATGTTCTTTGATGATTCAATACCCGCCTGGTTTAACGGAAAGGGTTTCCACGATATGGAGAAGCATGTGATTCAGATTTACGATACTGAGGGCGAGATTGCCCTGGAAGAGATTGAGGATGAAAATGTGGAGAAAGCCCTCTGGCACGGAAACGAGATAGTTTACTCAAAGAGTTTAGTGGAAAATCCATTCAAATATTATACCATTGTATCCTATAGACGTGGCCGAAAGAGAGAGATTGCCACAAAGGTAAATTATATGGCCATAAACTCCAATGGAAGGCAACTGCTTCTTCTGGGCAAGAGG
>WALG01000104.1 GCA_015522955.1 DHVE2 group archaeon | reverse complement strand
CTTTTACCTGTATGCAGTTGAGTTAGCCCTTATGCTTGTGTTAATTTTTTGCTATGTTTATTTTGAGGAGTATCTACTTACATTTCAATATTTTCTGATCTTTGTAGGAATCTATATCTTGCAACTTCAACTGTATCGTGGCTTTGAGATACACAAGGCTCATACCTTGCGTGAGAAATTGATACTTCTTGATACCATGAAAAGCAAGGGAAAAGCTGCATTAACTCTATCCCTAATAATTCTCATTCTATCTTCAAGTTGGGGGATTGTATCCTTTCTTTCCGGATACTGGGAAGAAACTATACTATATTCAGCGCTTCTCACCTACACATTACCATGGTACATTGCAATATATGTGGGATGGCTCGTTTACTTAACTCTTCTTAAGGGAAAATATAAGAAAATTATTGTGGAGTATCTTCGGAAAAAAACAATGGAGGGAAAGATAAAGCAGGTGATGCTTATCCATAACTCAGGTAATATCCTTGCTGTGGTCTCAAGAGATTCTCTCGGAAATGGGGAAAAGAAAATTTTGAAGGAAGAATTGATGAAAAGAAGTCAGGATTTCAGATGGCGAAATAATAGAGTAGCGCTGGAATCTTACAAGAATATGAAATTGGGGGTAGTTTATACCGGGAACCTGAGTCAGAGTGTGAGAGCCAGAATAAAGCATGTGCTGAGAACAGTACAGGTGACGCATCCTCAGGTAATAAAGGAAGGGAAGGCAAACGCATGGGAGCAGGTTGAAATAGAGAAAATAATAAAAAGAAATCTTTTTTGATATTAAGAAGATTTGAGGTGTACATCTACTTGCGGGAATGGGATTTCTACACCCTCATCATGGAATCTCTCCATTATACGTTGTCTGATTTTACTTCCAACACTCCATTGGTTCTTAACCTGATCTACCCATGCATACATTGTGAAATTCAAACTGGAGTCTCCAAACTCTCGGAACACGACTACAGGCTTATGCTCCTCGTCTTTAAGCACCTCTGGCATTTCTAAGGCCGTCTCCTGTAGTATTCTATTGACTTTCTCAATATCGCTTCCGTAGGAGACACCTACATCCACTCTTATCCTGATTAATGTGTCTGGACGATTGAGATTTGTAATTTTATGATTTGCAAGCATACTGTTAGGTATGTATACTATGGTATGTGCAAATATGTTATAGAGTTTGGTGCTTCTTATACCCACATCCTTCACACGATACACATCCTCGTCACCCTCAAGCATTATTAAATCCCCTATACGGAATGCCTTATCGAGAAGGATATGTATTCCCGCAAAGAAATTGCCTAAGGTATCTTGAGCGGCAAGGCCTATTATTATACCCATTACACCCACGCTTGCAAGTAACACCGCCACATTTACTCCCAGAGTTTGAAGAATCATTAGAAATCCTATACTAATTATGGTCACTACACCAACCTTCTCAATCACAGGTAGAAGCACAGACTCCAAGTCACCCCTTGCCTTCTTTTTAGAGAGATCAAATGCATAGTAGATTATCAAGTCTCTGAAAATTCTGTAGCCGATCCATGTGATGATTATGATAACAATGATTTCGTAAAGTGTGTATATAATGTCTGTGGCTCCTTGGGAGAGTGGAAGATAGAGAGATGCACTTAAAAATCCATATGCAGTGACCCAGAGAAACGCAGGGGTTTTTAGTATATTGACAAGAATGTCGTCAAGTCTTGTCTTCGTCTTCCTGGTGAGTTTTGTGAGAAGCGGGAAAATGAGATATAAAATTCCTCCAATTATAATCCAGGTAAGAATCACGCTTATAAAGGAGCCCCAGTGTCCCCAATTCTCCGGAAATGGAAGCGTGAAAAAGAAGAAAAATGAGCCCTGAGGAACAAGAGTTATATGAACAACAAAGGACTCTTTACCCAGAAAACCAGAAGAATTATACTTTTCCACAGTAAACATCAAGTTCTCTGAAGATTTGGTGTAAATGGCAGAAGTTTTAAAAGTGATTCTTATGCTTCTTTCTCCCAAAGGAGCAACCATACCACTTGATGGCGTTACATTATACTTGATTCTCTCACTACTGGGCCCGTGTACTACGAAGAAAAGTGTGGAATTTCTCTGATTTACTATCTTAAACTCTACATCCAAACACTCATTGGGATGTATAGTTATATTTTTCTCGGAGGGAGTAACAACGGCACTTGCCTGTGGTGAAATAATAATCACCATTAATGCGAAAAGTGTGATGAATGCAATGAGATTTAGATGCAAAGGTTTCACAATGCCATAAATGAAAAAGGGGTATAAAAAAGTATCATAGAAGGACAAAGAGTGGAGCAAGAAGAAGAGATACAATACTCATCAACTTTATTAGGATATTCAGCGAGGGCCCCGCAGTATCTTTGAGAGGATCACCTACGGTATCTCCCACTACAGAGGCTTTATGCGCATCGCTTCCCTTTCCGCCGTAATTTCCCTTCTCTATGTATTTCTTAGCATTATCCCAGGCTCCTCCGGCATTTGCCATGTAGATTGCAAGGAGAAATCCTGATGCTATGGAGCCTGCAAGTAGTCCACCTACGGCCCGAGGTCCTAGTCCTGGGGTCACGCCTATTATTATCGGTACTATTATGGCCAGAAGCGTAGGTAGTATCATCTTTTTAATTGCGGCTCTTGTAGAAATATCCACGCATCTCTCATAATCAGGGGTAGCCTTTCCTTCCAGAAGACCCTTTATTTCTCTGAACTGACGCCGTACTTCGTTCACCATATTTTCCGCGGCCTTACCTACAGCCATAAGGGCCAAAGCGCTAAACAGGAATGGCATAAGTGCGCCTATAAATATCCCGGCTACCACAGATGGATTGCTCAAGTTCATTACAATGCTCTTACCTAGGTTTACTATGGTCTGATTGAATGTTGCAAAGAGTGCTAGGGCGGTAAGTGCCGCAGAGCCTATAGCAAAGCCTTTTCCTATGGCTGCGGTGGTGTTACCCACAGCATCCAGTTCTTCTGCTCTCTCTCTCACTTTCTTTCCAAGATGTGCCATCTCGGCTATACCTGCTGCATTATCGGCCACAGGACCATAGGTATCCATGCTCAGAGTCATTCCTAGTGTACTGAGCATACCTACAGCGGCGATGGCTATACCGTAGAGGTCAGAGAGGAAATAGGCCACAATCATGGCTACGGATACCGCAAGTATAGGAATAACAGTGCTAAGCATGCCCACGGACATGCCTGTAATTAGGTTGGTGGCCGCTCCTGTGGTACATGCCTTTGCAATTTCTTTTGTAGGATTGTATTTATCTGACGTATAATATTCTGTGGAGAATCCTATGATAATCCCTGCAATTAAACCTGCAAGAAGTGCAGCGAAAATATTGTACCATGGCATACTTTTATGAAGTGTCGGGAAATTGAATGACCCGTAATAGTAAAGAAAGAGTGCTGAGAGAACAATCATCACAATAGAGGCAGCAATTACACCGCTGTTCATGGCATTTGAAGGGTCTCGATTTCGCATGAGCATTACAATGCCTACACCTACAATTGAGGATATTATACCAATGGCTGCTATGAGCATGGGTAGCAAAACAATGCTTGTGCTCAGAGAAGAAAACATAATTCCTATAGCAATGGTTGCGATTATAGAATCTACGTAACTCTCAAAGAGATCTGCGCCCATACCTGCAACATCGCCCACATTATCGCCCACATTGTCGGCGATGACCGCGGGATTTCTGGGGTCATCCTCAGGTATTCCGGCCTCTACTTTTCCTACTAGGTCAGCGCCGACGTCTGCGGCCTTGGTGTATATGCCACCTCCAACTCTTGCGAATAGTGCTATGCTGCTTGCACCAAATCCAAAACCGAAAAGTATGTTGGATAGCCCTTGAGGATCGATATTTTTGAATATTACGTAGAATGTACTCACGCCTAGCAATCCCAGTCCCACAACAGTGAGACCCATAACAGCGCCGGAGGAGAATGCAACTTTAAGCCCCGAATGCATGTCCTTCTCCACTGCTTTTGCAGTCCTAACGTTGGCGAGAGTTGCTATGCGCATCCCTATGTTTCCTGAGAGTGCGGATAAAATTGCGCCTGTTACGAAGGCTACTGGAGTGTAGGAACTAACCCCATTTTTGCTCACGAAACTTAAAAGATAAAGGAGAACTGCAACAACTATAATGTAAATTACTAAGGCTCGGTACTCTCTGTTAAGGAATGTCATTGCTCCACGTCGTATATATTTGGAGATTTTCACCATTTCTCCACTGCCCTCATCGCTCTTTTTCACATACACGGCGAAAATTAGTGCAACAAGCAGACTTATGAAGCCCACGAGGATACCAATGTACTCCATCATTTCATTCACCTCTAATTTTCGTGTCTAAGAGAGCATATTGTTGAAATATATAAATCTTGTCTGACATATGAGAGAAAAATGAATACTGAATTTTCATCTTTTCAGGCCATACTTTGAGGCAATAATTCCAGTTTTATGAACCTTAATTGCGATAATGTTAAATAATTCCATGAAATTCTCGAAAATATGAACCTGAGAGATTTATTTGATACTTGTGAAGAGACTCTTATGGATTTGCTGGCACGAATAGATGATGGTGATGAAGATGCTCTGGAAGAACTTAAAAAATTTAAAAGGTATGTGGAGGACCTTGCTGATATGCTGGGGGTTCTTGATGATGATGAGACTATGGAAAGTATAAAGAAAAAGTTTGAGGAATTAGATAAAAAGTTCAACCAATTCTTGATGGAAATAGTGAAAGTTGTCGGTTAGACGGAATACCTCTCCATCTTCAGTTTCCTCATTGCATTGTTGGCAGCAATGTTTATTACATCGTATAAGTGAGCTACCGCTGGGCAATAGGCATGTTCCATAAATGCCACATCCCATATCTCACCTCTCCTCCTCATCAGGGCTGAGATAATATCTATCTTCTTAGATGCCCAGAAACCCACAGCCTGAGCGCCTGCAATGGTTCCATCTTCTTCTACAAAAATTTTTACAGATATATCTCTCTTTGAATAGGGAGTTATTGTGGAATGTCCTCTGCCACTGATTTTTGCACGAGTACCAACACATGCAACTTCAAAATTACCCATGGCGGAGACAAATGCCCCTGTGTGCGGTGTATATATTGCATTTCCTCTGGAGGCATTGATTCCAGCAACGATACCGTGACGAGCGGCTACGGTTGCAAGTTGAATCACGCCATATGGAGTCCTGGCACAGTCGCCCACAGCATAGATGTCGGGTTGCGAAGTTTCCATTCTGTCGTTTACCCTCACAAAACCCCGCTCATCCAGTTCCACTTTCCCCTGGAGTATTTTTGTGTTGGGTCTGACCCCGGCGCTGAGGATTACAATGTCTGCCGGTATCAAATCCTCTCCAACTCGCACACCTTCGACTTTATCGTTGCCTATAATTTCCTCAACTCTGGAGTTGTATCTGCACTTTATATTGAGATCTCGCATATATTCCGTTACCAGAGTTGCCATATCCTCATCAAGATTTTTCGGGAAGGGATGTGAGAGCATCTCTACAATGGATACTTCAAGTCCTCTTTTGCGAAGTGCATAGGCCATCTCCATACCTATGGCACCTGCCCCTATGACTACAGCCCTCTTCGCATGCTTCATCCATGCCAGAATATTCCGAGCATCCTCCACATATCTCACTGTGAAAACACCTTTTTTATCCACACCTGGAATCGGTGGTACAATAGGAGATGCTCCCCCGCCGTAAATCAGTTTATCATATTTTACCTCCTTTATCTCTTTGCTTCCCAGTTTGCGATACAGGACAATTTTCTCATCAGGTATTATATCCACAGCCTCATGTTCTAGAAGTACCTCTATCTTCGGGGTTTTGGGAAATGGGTGAATAATTTCATTTATATCAATGGCCCCCTCCACCACTAGGGGAATGGAGCAGGGAGAATAAGTCTCGTAACTTCTCTTCTCGATGATCATTATTTTCTCTTTTCTGTTCATTTTGCTTGCCCAGCGGGCTGCATATATCCCGCCTGTTCCGAGCCCTATAATGACAATCATAGTTGGGTAATGTATTTCGAATTAATTAATTTTGCTGCCATTTTTCGTGAGATAAATATCGAAAATTATAATTAAGGAAGAGGAATGATAAAAGGAAAACTATTTCTAATGGAACGTTATAGAAATTCTGGTGAAGATAGTTGGGCAAGAAAGGC
Organism: DHVE2 group archaeon; assembly: GCA_015522955.1. Classification (GTDB taxonomy): domain Archaea; phylum Thermoplasmatota; class Thermoplasmata; order Thermoplasmatales; family Aciduliprofundaceae; genus S014-41. The sequence continues at coordinate 4 of WALG01000104.1, read as the reverse complement.
ACAG
>WALG01000103.1 GCA_015522955.1 DHVE2 group archaeon | reverse complement strand
CTCTCATTGTGGTGAGTGACATGGGGTTTGGTTCACTATTTAATAAAGAGGCTAAGGTGCTCAAAAAGAGCAATCGTATCTACGAAAAGGGAGAGAAACTGGTAGAACGCAAAAACCCAGAAGGTGCGCAGATTCTGAGAGAAGGTTTGAATTATATAAAGGAGAATCTCTCCATTGTTCATGATCTGGCACCTGAGTTCTCCAAACTGTTAGTAAATTATGGTATTAAACTTCAACAATCTGGAAATTTGGAAATGGCCAAGGAATCTTATGAAATAGGTATAAAATTGGATAGGGAGAATATTCTTGCATACACCAATTATGCGTTTCTGCTGGCTCTGCAAAAAAAATTCCAAGATGCGCTAGTAATGGCTGATAAAGCCATAAATATCGACCGCCAAAGCAAAGAGGCTTGGGAAATGAAAGCCGAAATCTACGAACTGAAAGGAGATGTGGATGAGGCTCTTGAAATATACAGAAAACTGATAAATATGTACCCCGAGGAACTGAAATATTTTGACAAGTATCTGGAATACAGGCCGGGGGACGTGGATGTTCTTTTTAAGAAAGGTGTACAACTTTACAAGATAAGCAGTTATGATGGATGCATAAAGACCATGAAAAGCGTGGTTGAAATAGACCGCAATAGGCAGGAAGCGTGGGTTTATCTTGGTGCTGCCTATACAAAGATGGAGAGAGTAGAAGAGGCAATAAAAGCGTTTAAGGAGGCTTTACGCATTGATCCGAATGATAAGCCTTCCTGGATAAATCTGGGTATAATACACAAGAAAAGGGGGGAGTATGAGGAGTCTCTAAAATGTTTCCAAGAAGCGGTAAAAATCGAGCCTAAGGACAAAAGGGCATGGTATCTCATTGCTTCCTCCCTTTTCTCTCTAGGAAGATTTCGAGAATCTCTAGAGGCCATTAACCGGGCCCTAGAAATAGATGAGGAGTACGAAGAGGCCCTGATGCTGAAGAGAGAACTGGTAAAGAAATTGGATCTTCCAGATGAAATGATTCCTGTGGCAAAAGTACTGCTTGAATTGGGCCATAAGGATATTGACCTCCTTCTAGATCTTGCCGAGGCTTACTTTGAAAGAAAGGATTATGAAAATGCCCTGAAAATCACACAGGAGATTCTTGCAAACAGACCAAATCACATCCCCACGCTAAATCTCCAGAAGGAGATTATGAAGATTCATAAAAAATGGGATAAAGTGATTGAGATTTGCGAAGAGATACTGAAGATAGACCCCAAAAATATTCAGGCCCTTATGGATGAAACCTATGCATATCGCTCTCTGGGCAAGTTGGCCAGCGCTTTGAATTTTCTGATTCGCGCAACCCAGATAGAACCTAAAAATCTTGAAATATGGATAGAAAGAAAAGAGGTGGCAAAAGCCCTTAACAAGCCTCAAGAGATTATTACCGCTGCCACGGAGATTCTAAGCATGAAGGAGGATTTCCAGACCTATGTGGATCTTGCACGCGCGTATTATACCATTAGCAGGTATGACGAAGCAAGAAAGATTCTGAAAAAGGGGCTTACCATAAAAGAGGATGACCCAGAAGCATGGAATCTCATGGGCATGATACATTACAAACTCAAAGATTTTGAGAATGCACGCATCTGCTTTGAGAAGGCTACTAAACTTAACTCTGAGATTAAGAAGTACTGGAGTAACCTTGCCTGGACCACAGAAAAACTTGAAAAATATCAAGAGGCGATAGAATATTTTGACCATGCTCTCAAAATAGATCCTCAGGACATGCGACTATGGTACGAGAAAGGTCTATGTCTGGAAAAAATAGGTAGGGCGGAGGAGGCTCTAGCCTGCTTTGAGGGGGCTTTGAAAATAGAACCCACCTTTGCAAAGGCGCTTTTCAAAAAGGGAGATATACTTATTTCCCTTGGAGACTTGAACAATGCTCTAAAGGCGTTTAATCTCCTTTTGGATAGGGAGCCTTCCAATCATCGTGCTCTTTACAAAAGGGCTATAATTAGGGAGCGTCGTAAAGAACTAGAGGCCGCTCTCAAAGATATTGAGAATGCCCTTAAATATGAGAGAAGGGAGGAATATCTAAATCTTAAGAAGAAAATCTGCGCAGAAATGGGGAATGTGGACTGTGTTCTCCGAACATCTGAGGAGATTTTGAATATGAATAAGAAGAACGTATCTGCTTGGAGAGATCTCGCTCAAGCCTATCTCAAGAAGGGAAAGGTAGATACAGCCATTACTAAATATAGAGAATCTTTGATGATTCTCCCCGATAACACCCTGCTTCTCTATGAACTTAAAGATATACTCTTCAAGCATGAACGATGGAAAGAATGTGTAGACATAGCCAAGAAGATTTTGGCCCTAGAGCCATCAGATTATCGCAATCTCTTGGATCTGGCTAAAGCGCTTATGAAACTTGAGAAATATAATGAGGCAAAGGACTATCTCATTCGCTCTCTGGAGATAAACAGAAATCCGGAGGCTTTAGAACTCCTTGGTGATACATACTTTACCCTTGGAAAATATGAGAGTGCTGTGGAGAATTATCGTGATTCCCTCAATCTGGAGCCTAGGGATAGAGTATATTATAAACTTGCAAAGGCATACAACGCTTTGGGGAGAATTGAGGAGGCTCTTAGGAGCCTAAGAGATGCACTAAAAATTAAAAAGAGGGGGGAATACTATCTCCTGGGCTCAAAACTTTATCTTAAGAAAGGCTCACTATCGTCAGCGATGAAATATGCAAGAGAGGCTTTCACCCTCAATGATTCTACAGAAACAAGAATGCATCTAGCAAAAATTCTTTTCGATCTCAAAAAGTATGAAGATGTAATTTCACTTCTAAAGATTCCTGCAAAGGAGGGAAATATCGATGCTCTCCTACTTCTTGGCCTCACACTGGAGAATACCCATCGATACGAAGAGGCTATCGAAATTTACAAAAAGGTCACGGATAAAGATAAGAAAAACTTAAATGCTTGGGGTGGATTAGGGAGATGCTATCTAGCACTGGAGAGATTTAAGAATGCAGCAGAAGCCTATGAGAGAGCGCATCTGATAGACCCAGATGATAAGGAGATTTGCCGGTCTCTGTCTTTTATCTACGAGAGGATGGAGAAATACCAGGATGCTCTCTCTTATATAGAGTGTGCACTTGTTCTAGACCCCAAGGATAAGTTCCTATGGAACTCAAAGGGGCTCCTTCTTATGAAAATTAAAAAATATAAAGAGGCTCTGGATTCGTTTGATAGGTCTTTAAACATAGACCCCGAATTTGCGCCTGCATTGGAGGGAAAGAGAGACTGTGAAAGAATTCTGGAAGAGATAGAAATAGAAAAATACGCCAAGATGGTACTCATGCATGAGTATAAAACTGGAAAGAGAGTTACAAAAAAGGTAGCATTCCAGAAACTCAATATTCCATTATCCTACGTAAATAAGGTATTTGCCTACATAAAGAGTGATGTCCCTGTGGATATAAATTCCATGAAATCAGAAGACACCGAGAGATTGGAAAAGTTATCACTTAAACTTGCCAAAGAATTACAGAAAATAGAGAATATAAACCTTCCAGAAGTGGTGGCAATCACATCCCTGGATGTTAAAGATGCAAAAATCCTTCTCAGTTATATATACAACTGTGTGCAGGGAGATGTAAAAACGATGCCTGATGATTATATAGAAAGACTACTACGCAGAGCATTAAATCTCGATTTGAAGGATTACTCTGTACTAAATTTAATGATGAACCTTAACGTAGGAGTGTGTACTGCCAGGAGACTTCAGTATTTCCTAAAGGAATTAGAAGAGGAGAGTACTGAAATGTCTCCTAAAGAAGAAGTGATAGAGGAAAAATCTGAAAAAGATGAGACGAAGGGAGAGAAAGAGGAAAACATGGAGGAGGATGCTTTTCTATGAGTTACTATCCACAGCCTTTGCGGCCCAGTTTCAGGTTCTATCCAGGTGAGATAAAAGATTTGCTCCTCTCTATTCTTGTGCTCACCTTGGCGTTTACCTTCTATATGACACGCTTCCCTTTCAATATTCCACCTTTTTATTACTTTCTCTATGCCTTAATTATTTCTTTCTTGGCTATAATTTTCTCCTTTTTCCTGCATGAGATGGCTCATAAATATGTGGCCCTGCGATATGGCTATCCCGCAGCATTTAAGAGGTGGGATATGGGTCTCTTACTCGCTCTATTGATAAGTTTTTTCGGTGTGATTTTCGCTGCTCCTGGAGCGGTATATGTATATGGTTTTCCAACACTAAAAGAAAATGGAAAGATTTCAGCAGCAGGTCCAATTGCAAATCTTTTGGTTGGTTTCTCACTTATGACATTTAAATTTATCTCAAGCCCCTTAAGTTTCATATTTGTATACATTGCAGCGCTTAATTTCTTCATTGCATTTTTTAATCTTTTGCCTATTGGACCTATGGATGGAGTTAAAATTATTAGATGGAATCTAAGCCTCTATATTTCACTTATGCTTCTCTCCCTTGCTGGGCTGGCCCTAACATATATATGGTAATCTGTGAGATACCTCCCCCCATTATTTCCACTGGAAAAGATTTGATGAGATGAGGATAAAAGATAAATTGATGAAGGGTATTTCCATATCACGAGGTGTTTAAGATGAAATATACTGCTTTGCATGATGTGCATGTAAAAATGGGTGCAAAAATGACGGAATTTGCAGGTTTCCATATGCCTCTCTGGTATAAAGGCATTGAGGAAGAGCACATGGCAGTGAGAAGGAGAGTTGGTGTGTTTGATGTATCCCACATGGGTGATATAATTGTGGAAGGAAAAGATTCTACAGAGTTTTTAAGTTACATACTTCCATCTGATTTCTCCAATGTACCAGTAATGAAGGCTGTGTACACAGCCTTTATCAATCACCGTGGGATACTTATAGATGATACCATAGTTACAAAACTAGGCGAGGATAAATATCTTGTAGTTCCCAACGCAGCCACCGCTGATTTAATTTATCACTGGATGTTTTCTCTATCTGGTGGGTACTCAGTGAATCTGAAGAATTTGTCTTCTCAACTATCTTCCCTGGCCATTCAAGGTCCAAATGCCAAAGATGTTATGCAAAGATTAGTTACAGCGGATTTAAATAAACTGGCATTCTTTCAAGCAACTCTAACAGATATGAATGATTTATCTATATCCTTCAGTGATTTTAATGATAGTCTATATCTTTCAAGAACAGGTTATACTGGCGAGGACGGCTTCGAGATTATTGTACCCAATGAATATATTGAGACTATATGGAAGAGAATTTTGGATGAGGGAAAAGATTTTGGTATTGAGCCATGCGGACTAGGTGCCAGAGATACACTTAGAATGGAAAAGGGTTTTCTACTAAGCGGCCAAGATTTTCATCCACAGCATGAGCCTAGAACACCACTGGAAGGGGGAATTTCATGGATTATTAACTGGGATCATGAATTTTTGGGGAAAGAGACCCTTCTCAGAATGAAAGAGGAAAAGAAATATGATCTCTTCCGAGGTGTAATTTTGAAAGATAGGGGAATACCAAGGCATGGATATGAGATATACAAAGATGGAGAGAAGATAGGTTATCTTACCAGTGGTACAATGTCTCCAGTATTGAAAACTGGAATAGGGCTTGGCTATGTGAAAAGACAATATATCAAGGTAGACACAGAAATCTACGTAAAAATAAGAAAAAGAATGGTGAAAGGAGAAATAAGAAAACCAAGACTGGTAAAGTAATTTCCAGTGGAAATAAAGGCCCCTCTCTATTTTTTATTATAATCGAAAAAGTAATCTATAAATTCTGTAATCCTCTGTGAGTTCAGGATGGAAGATAAGGGCATAGTGTCTGTCTTCTCTGGCCATGGCTATTTTATTTTCAATGGTAGCCAAGACCTCACAGTTGCCTGAGCAAGAGTCTATTACTGGAGCACGGATAAAAACAGCGTGATATTTCCCAATACCTTTTATATGGATATTAGTCTCAAAACTCTCTCTCTGCCTCCCAAAGAAATTTCTACGCACCTTCATATTCATTAAGCCCAAAGGCTTTACACGCTCATCATCTAAAATGTTCCTTGCCATAAGAATAGAACCTGCACATGTGCCTATAACGGATAGAGTATCCTCTGCATATTTTAAAATTTCATCATAAATACCACTTCTTATCATAAGTCTTGAGATTGTTGTACTCTCCCCTCCAGGAATTATAAGAAAATCCAAATTCTTTATTCTGTCTTTTTTCCTTACAATCTCCACACTCCCCCTCACTCCATAATACTGTAATGCTCTTTCTGCACTATCTGCATGTTCACTAACATCTCCCTGTATCCCTAGCACACCAATGCGCATGAATGCAAGGATAGGAAGCAAGTATAAAAATCTTGAGATAAGGAAAATGTAAACGATCCGAACCCAATCTTTTAATAGAAGAGAGATATGAGCCATTATGCTCAGGAGTCATACACTCGGTGAAATTCCCTCTCTACAAGGAAAGGAAGTAAGAGTCTGTGGGTGGATTCACGATATTCGTGTGCTGGGAAGAATAGCATTCATTATCCTCCGTGACAGATATGGATTTGCCCAGGTTACGCTCATACGTGGATTGGTCGGTAAGGAAAAGTTCAGGAAGTACACGAAGATCCCCCGGGAGAGTGTGGTATGTATCCGAGGCAGAGTTCAGAAATCGGAGCAGGCAAAACTGGGCTTTGAGATACTTCCTGAGGAAATAGAGGTTCTTAACCGAGCGGATAGCCCGCTCCCCTTAGGCGTGGCTGACAAAGTCGATGCTGAAATAGACACGCGCATAGAAAATCGTTTTTTAGATATGCGAAAACGTGAAATCCTCTCAATCTTCGAAATCCGCAACATAATTCTTCAAGGAATAAGGGAATATCTTCTCGCTAATAATTTTATAGAGGTGCACACGCCCAAAATTGTGGCTACGGCAACAGAGGGCGGAACTGAACTGTTTCCTGTGAAGTACTTTGAGAAGAACGCGTATCTAAATCAGAGCCCGCAACTTTACAAGCAGATGCTTATGGCTGCTGGTTTGGATAGAGTGCTCGAAGTAGCCCCCGCATTCCGTGCTGAGGAGCATAATACCACGAGGCATCTCAATGAGTTTATATCAATAGATATCGAGATGAGTTTTGCAAACGAAGAGGATGCCATGCAGATGCTGGAGGGAAGTATCGTAAATGCTATAAGAAAATTGAAAGAAGAAAGAGAAGAGGAGATGAAAACTCTTGAGATTGAATGGGATGTGCCAAAATTACCTTTCAGAAGGATAACCTATGACGAGGCGCTGGAGATAGTGAAGAATAATGGCATAGAAATGGAATGGGGTGAGGACTTCTCTGCAGAGGCACTGAATGCCCTTGGCTCGGAGTTGCAAGAATTTTACTTTATTACTAGATGGCCCATGGAGATAAAACCGTTCTACGTACTTCCTGATGGAAAGTACTCTCATGCCTTTGACCTTATGTATGGAGAAAAGGAGATAACATCCGGCGCGCAGAGAAATCATATTTACGAATCTCTGGTAGAAGTTATGCGCTCAAAGGGGCTAAATCCAGAGAATTTTGAATATTATCTCAGGGCCTTTCGCTACGGGATGCCTCCCCATGCAGGCTGGGGGTTAGGACTTGAAAGACTGACCATGATTGTAACGGGGGTTAAGAACATAAGAGAATGCGTAATATTTCCCAGAGATAGAACGAGGCTTGTACCTTAAAGGCTCTCAAAATCTTTGCGAGGTGCCCTGTGATGGCATCTTGGGCACTCCACTACGCCCATATATGGGAAAGTCCAGCCGTATCCAAATGTCTTCTTATCCATCTTTGGGGCCTGGAATACATGCCCGCAGT
>WALG01000102.1 GCA_015522955.1 DHVE2 group archaeon | reverse complement strand
CATCTGGAGCATCCTATTTATGTTCCCAGCATACTGTGCCAGCACTATTAGCATTATGTGCTGATGAATAGTATAATCATTCCTCGAATATTTGCTCCAGTAAAGTGGGATATTTGTTCTCTTTAACACTTTCAAGCCTATTTTTACTATCTTGCAAAGGTCAAATTTCCTGCTCATCCTTTATTAATCTTCACTATTTTATTTTTCTATAGGATTTCAACCTACCCAAACTATGGGAAAAGGTTAAAATAGTCAATGAGTCATCCTTAACCCATGAAATTGAAGATCTACGATGGAGCAGAGACAATTGGCGGCTCAAAAATTTACCTCAGAGATGGTGAGCATGGTCTTTTTCTGGATTTTGGGCTTAATTTTGCAACGATGGGTAAGTACTTTAAAGAGTTCATATCTATGCGTCCAATTCGTGGGTTGAACGATCCTCTGGAGATTGGTTTATTACCTCCAATAGATGCATATCGAGAAGATTTAATTCCCTCGGATTTGGATACTTCTCATTGGGAGAAAATACCTGTGGATGCGGTTCTTCTCACCCACGCGCATATGGACCATTACGGGATAATTGGGTACTTAAGATTTGATATTTCACTCATGGCCTCGCCGGAAACTCTCGCAATAATAAAGGCGTATCAGGATGCAGGAAAATCCGATACTCAAACCTCAGTAATATACGCTGCTAAGAGGGAAGCAGCACCAAGTTCTATGCCTATCCTTAAAAGCAAAGGAAATAGTATCAGGACCGACGAAGAAAAGATAAGAAAGTACCTGCTCTTGAGAAAGCTAATACCTACGGAGGATATAAGCCCCGAGGAGACGAGTTTTCTATGTCTGCAGAGCACGGAAGAAAGAATGGATTACCTTGTGAAAAATCTGGAATTTGATGATCTGGACTCTTTACCGTTCAAGGTTAATGCGCATCCTGTAGACCATTCTATATACGGTGCTGTTGGATATATAATTGAATCTGAAAATTCACAGAAAATCACATACACTGGAGATTTCAGGATGCATGGTGAGCGTGCAGAAAAAACTCTGGAATTCATGAGCCGAGCAAAGGGAAGTGATATTCTCATAATTGAGGGAACTAGGCTCTCAGAGGAGAGAGAGCATCATTATACCACAGAGCAGGATGTGTTTGAGAACTGCTCCGCAGCCGTTGGAGAGGAGAGAAAACTTGTGATTGCTGATTTCTCAGCCAGAAACTTTGAGAGGTTGAACATGTTTGCGAGAATTGCAAGAGAGAACGGAAGAAAATTAGTTGTGACGGAGAAGGATGCCTATGCGATAGTAGGTCTTACTACTGCAGGAACGAAGATAGACACTGAGGACATTTTGGTATATGATAAGCCCAAAAATAGTACTGAGTGGTGGCAGAAAAAGATGAGAGTATATGAACTCTGGAAAAACAGGTATGTACGTCCTGTGGAGATAAGAGAATCCCCAGGAGATTACATACTTGCATTCTCGCTCTACGATATGCCCAACATGATGGACCTCAAAACCCATGGGGGTATGTACCTATATTCATCCACAGAAGCCTTCACGGAAGAAATGGAGCTGGACTTTGTCACGCTCAGCAATTGGCTCAAAAGGTATGAAATGAGATGCGTGGGATTTCACATGGAAAACAATAAGCCCAAGTTTGAGGAGGGCTACCATGCCTCTGGGCATGCAAGCGAGGAGGAGATATACAAATTTATATCCACCGTAGATCCTGAGATTATCATCCCTGTGCATACCTTGAATCCAGATTGGTTCCCACATCACTTTGAAAAAGAGACAAAAATCTTGAAGAACGGTACAGCGATGAGTTTCTAAGATATTTTCTCAAGAAGATATACCAGCAATCTCCCTCTTTTTGTTAGATGGAGCAAGCATATTTCCCTTCATCTCAATGTACCTGTGCTTTTTAGAAGCACATTTCTATAATGTGGTTTTTGAAATCTCCCTGCTCATCCTGTGTAAAGTGTATTTAGATTTCCACATTCGCCATATTTTATTCTCTACTCCTCTAAAT
>WALG01000101.1 GCA_015522955.1 DHVE2 group archaeon | reverse complement strand
CCCTTATTCTTTTAGATGAACCTTTTCCACGGGCAAATGTGCCTTTTCCACCGGCCTTTCCGTCCATCGCCTCAGCAACTTTTCTGGCTATTTCAGGTGCATTCTTACCGAATACAAGAATATGACCATCATAGTCAATAAGTACTCCAGACCTGAGAACTTTTGAGAGTTGTAGAGATAAGTGTTGCAGGGTCTCAACATCCACCTTCACAATTTCGGCAAGTTTTCCATCCTCTGCCTTAGAGAGTAGCATATTTTTTAGATTCTCGGCTTGAAAACTTTTAAGTTTCTCAACATTCCTGCGACAATTCTTCCAATCCTCTTGTAATTTTTCAAGAGCATTTGTAAGATTATCTGGCGATGTTCTTAAAATGGTAGATGCAGAATGCAGGATATCCTCCTCAGTTTGAATGTGTCTCAGGGCGCTTTTAGAGGATGTATAGATTATTCTGCTTACCCCATCCTGAATTCTCTCAGTGCGAAGGATTTTAAGCATGCCTATTTCCCCCGTGCTCTTCACATGGGTACCTCCGCAGGCTTCCACATCATAATCTCCTATTTTCACAACGCGAATTTCCTTTCCAGGTGGAATTCCACCTTCATAGAGAACAAATCCATACCTTTTTTCCGCTTCGGTACGATTCATAAACCGGGCCTCGATGGGCGTGTTTGAGGTTATTATTCTCAATGCTTCCTCCTCAATCCTTTTGACCTCCTCCCTTGTGATGGGTTTGTAGTGAGCAATATCAAATCTGCACTCGTCCACATCCTTCTGGGTTCCATGCTGCCATACATGCCTTCCAAGAACATTACGGCATGCGGCGAGGAGCACATGCTCCGCAGTGTGATTTCTCATGAGTTGCTCTCTGCGTTCCCAGTTCAGGATGCCACGAACCTCCGCACCTGTGGGCGGGGCTTCTCCCAAAGTAATATGCACAATAACCCCGCTATATTTTTGTACGTCTTTTATCTTGTATCTTTTATCTTCCCATATCACCCAGCCATGGTCCGCTGGCTGACCACCACCCTCCGGATAAAATGCCGTTTTATCAAGGATGAACTCATTACTTTCACTCCATATAACCCTGGCAGTGAACTCTTTAAGGTATGGGTTTTCATAGTAAAGCGGTTTAGTATCTGGCAGATTAAACTTTCTAGCGGTCTTCTTCTCCTTTTTTCTCCCTTGGCTCTCATGCCTACTGGCCACCATACCGTGAAAATTCTTTGGGATGTTCACAGTGAGTCCCATATCCTCTGCAATGCTCTTCACAATCTGAGGTAGAAGGCCGTGAGAATCGTAGAGAAGGATAAGGTCCTCTGTATCCATTCTGCTCTTCTTCTTGAGCAGTCTGCGCACAATTTCGCCACCGCGCTTTAGTGTTTTTCTGTACCTCTCCTCCTCAATTTCAACTTCCTCAAGAACTATAGAGAGCATATCCACATTCATGATATCAGAGAAGCGATGCACATGCATGGAGACCAGTTCCCCCAGGGTTATTGGATTATTCAATTCATCCAGCAATCGCAAAGTTCTCCGTATAAGTAGCCTTGCCAGATAACCCGCCTGAACATTGGAGGGAACAATGCCATCGGTGAGCATAAAAGCAAGGCTTCTGGTGTAATCTACGATGGCGTATATCTTCTGCAGAGGAACTACAAATCTCTTATAATCTTCCACTGTTGCCCCGGAGATGCGAAGTACTTCGCTACGTAACAAAGTATCATCATCGATTTCTATGCGAGGAGAAACCATAGCCAAGGCCCGAAGCATGGCCATTTCCTTCTCGCCTCGTTCTATGCCCATAAGTTCCTCCATCTTTGAAATCATCTCCGGATATATTGCATCATAAATCGTTGGTGTTCCCTGTGAAGCCCACACAAATCTCTCAAGCCCGTAACCTGTATCCACTATTTTCATAGGCATTTCAGAGTATTTTGTGCCTTCCAGTTCCACATTTCCGTTGGGATCCTCTTTGAGATTCATAAAAACCAATGTGGCAAGTTCGAGACCTCCCACAATTACCTCAAAACTCGCCCCCGCATTACCACCACCAATCCAGGGTTTCTCCTTAAAAACAATATCTTCCTCACTGCCACCTAGTAATTCTATGAATTTTACGGCATATTCCACAGTTTCATCCTTCCAGTAAATCCACTCTTGCGGAGAGTTGAATGCATGGTGTGCCATCATTTCAAAACCCGTGAGATGCCTACCTGTCTTGCCAACGGAATCCACATCGACCATCCTTATACATGGCTGAGAAATAACCAGCGGATTTGCCGGTGGAGGTACAAGGCCAGAGGTTACATGAGGTTGAAAATCATAAATAGAAGCATTCACAAGAAATACATCATCCCTCCATCTTGCCACTACAGGGTAGCGGCTTATGGGAGTATGCCCCCTCTTTCGGAAAAATTCAATAAATTCTCTGCGCATCTCCTCTACAGAGTATTTTTTTGAAAATATAGGCTCCTCAAGGAACTTGTATGTTCCACATGGAGCCTCTGTGCATGTATCCCGGGGTACTTTACTCCAGAAATATGCACCGCATTTCTTACATTTATACCGTGAGTACCCATTCTTGCGAAAGAAATCAATGCTCAAATCCCTTTCTAACATAACGTGGCCTAATACTCCAAAATATTAAAATTTGTCTACTCTTCAAAGTTTATCCAGAATATCCATGGCTACTTTCTTGCCACTAAGAAGCATTCCACCAAATATTGGGCCCATGCGCGGCGATCCGAACACTGCGTTAGCAGCCATTCCTGTGACATATACACCAGGATAAACCTCACGTGAATTTTCTACCACCAATCTCTCAGCGGTTTCTGCATCCATGCTCTGCTCCCCCTCAATTCCACCCGATGGAGTTGCAAGTTTCACATTGTTCTTGGCAACGAGGGTGTGAATAACCTCGCTTTCATGTCCTGTGGCATCAATCACATATTTAGTAAGCACGGAAAGAGGGTCCACAGGTAAATTATCCACAACACTCCAGTTAATAACAAGACCTCGAACACGACCATCCTTAACAATCACATCCTCAGATCCAATAGCATTGAAGACCTTGGCCCCAGCTTTTGTGGCATGATATGCAAGGGCAGTTACAGCATGTACAGAATCCGTAACATAATAATTTCCTATCTTTTTATACTTTATTTCAAAATTATCCAGAATCTCACGTGCTCCATCCTGCACCACAATCTTATTGAATAGCATTCCACCTGCCCACATGCCCCCTCCAATGCTCAGTTTACGGTCGAAAATAGCCACCTTTTTCCCTTCAGACGCAAGATAATAGGCAGCAGTTAACCCGGATGGCCCCGCACCCACTATCGCCACATCCAGTTCAAGATTAGCAAGGAGTTCGTTCATATATTCCTCCACGATTAATCGCGTGATTTCTCTCTCCTGAAGCATGGGTGCAGGCATGTCTTCCTCTTATTTACCTTTTCCTTTCGCTATGTGATAATCCATTTAGGTAAGGAGGGGCAAAGGTTTAAAAGGCATGGAAACGAAGAGATATTATGAGTGAGGTCCTCATCATAGAGCATGGACTTTCGATGCGAAAGATATATAATGTATTATTCAGAGGTAGTACCCTTTATTTTGCAAAAACATCACAGGAGATAATCCAAGTTTATAGAGTCAAAAGACCAAATATAGTGCTTATTCTCTCCAATGATCCCAAGGATGTTGAACTGGTGAATCTGGTGAAATTGCTCAATCCCTCTGCAAGGATTATATGGATCTCACCCGATACCACACTCGGAAAGAGACTGGGTCCAATGGTGGATGCTTCCTTCACACCGCCATTTCCACTGGATGAATTTATCCTGAAATTTGAAGAATTACGAAAACCTGCCCCCAATGCGCATGTATAATTTCTTGGCATGCTCGTCCCTTATTCTCTGATACTCCATTCCATTTTCTATGGCCATTCTCTCAATATCCTCTCCCTGTCTAACCACCTTCGCAGGCACACCAAGTACCAAGCTCTTGGGCGGTATTTTCGTTCTAGGTGTTACAACAGCCCCTGCTCCAATCACACTACCATCACCAATTTCGGCACCATTGAGAACCACCGCATGAATTCCCACAATTACATTGTTGCCTATGGTTGCACCATGCACCACTGCCATATGTCCCACTGTCACATTCTCTCCAATTATGGCTGGCTGCTCTCTATCCACATGAATCACCGCATTGTCCTGCACATTACTGTTCTTTCCAACCTTAATATAGGACACATCACCCCTGAGCACTGCACCATCCCAGACACTGACCCCATCCCCAAGGATCACTTCGCCAATTACAACAGCAGTAGGTGCTATGTATACATTTTTTCCTATAGCGGGTACCTTCCTTTGCATAATGGGGAATGTACACATTAAAATTAAATTTTCACTTATTTTCTAGCGATTATCTTAATAACATCCCCATCTTTCAATTGATAGTCGTGGCCTAGTATCATCTTGCTGCGGCCATCTACTGCCCGTATAAAATTCTCACCGAGTTCCGTATGTACCCGATAAGCCAGATCTATTGCCGTTGCACCTCTGTGGAAAAGATACACATCCGGCAGCACATTCCCATCCTTATCTGTCCATTTATGCTCGTCCTCCACAGGATACACTGCTATCATATCAAGCACCTCAAAAACAGTGGTCTCGAGAACTTTTTGTACTCCGGTACCCCCAAATTTGGCAATAAATTCTCTTATTTTTTCCAGGGCTTCAATTTGCTTCTCGCTCAATTTTTCGGGATGTAAAATCTCGAAATCTGTATCTCCGGGCCTGTAAGATAGAAGCCCTGCCTTGGCCGCTTTGCGGAGGGCAAGTTCGTAATCTGCAGATACGGGTATAGCGCAATAACCTTTCTTCTCGCATAATGCAAGAAAATCTTTCAGAAAATCTTCATCTGCTGCATCCGCTTTGTTGGCAGCAATCACTATAGGCTTGCTTAAACTCCTGATTTCAAATGCCAGTTTCAGAATATCCGCATCATTCCACTCCGTAGGCTTTTTCTCCAAGCCAATATTATCTATGGCCGCATGTATTTCTGCCTCACCTATGTTCAGCCCGGATAATCTTTCTGCAAGAGCGGTTTCTATCTTCATCTTCTCCGCTTCCAGTCTCCGGGCAATTCGTATCCATCCCCGACTTAGAATATTGGCTATCCAGTAAGCAATTTCTTTCTCCAAAAATTTTACATCCTCGTAGGGGTCCCGGGAACCCTTACCTATGAAATTTCCCTCAGCATCCGTTGCACCTGTGGAATCAACCACGTGAATTAATGCATCTGCATGCCTGAGGTCATCAAGAAACTTGTTACCCAGTCCACGACCAGCATGAGCCTCAGGAACAAGCCCTGCGACATCTATGATCTCCACTGGAATGTATCTTGTACCGTCCATGCATACTGAGCGTTTTGGGTTACAAGGCACACCCAATTCCACATGGGGACACGGTTTGCGAACATAACCCATGGCCTTATTTGCCTCTATCGTGGTAAATGGATAATTTGCAATCTCCACAGTATGCATGGTGGCCGCAGCAAAGAACGTGCTCTTTCCAACATTGGGCTTGCCCACAAGTCCAATCTCTACCATGTCACCAGAACCTTCTTAAGACCTTTCTTGTTGCTTTTACACTTCACATCCTCAAGTACCTTTACAATCTTAACCTTAAAGCCCTCACGCAATCCTAAGGGATGACACAACTCATAGTATTGACATTCGTATTCTTTGCAGGAAATGGGTTTATATGTCACGGTCTCCCCCTCGATAACATTCTTACCACTTATCACTATGGGCACAGGTATTTCCTCTACTTCCACAGTTACAACGGTATCTCCATTGTGAACCCTGCATTCGTGTTCTTTATCCCGCACCTTGGTTACACGGTACCATTTACCCTCGTCAAGATTAAAGCATACATTCTTCAATTTGCAACTGCGGCACTCCAGAAGAGGGCCTCGATACTGAAACTCAAGTCCCTCCTGTGCCAACGATTTGCCTATCAGGGTTATCATTTATATCACCTCCCTATCACTCCTGTTATTCTAGCCAGATTTTCTGCCGCCTCTCTTGTGAGACCCCTCACTCCCAGTATGGTGTACCTATCCCGAATCTTGTGGGCCATGGTTAAAGCCCTTATCACATCCTCATCATCCACACCCAATTCACGTGCCGTGGTAGGCGCACCAATCATACGAAGCACATCTCGAATTTTTCTCCAATCCCCGCCATGCAGGTACATCATCATTATAGTTCCCACACCCACCATCTCTCCATGCAATGCTTTACCCGGAGCGATTTTTTCAAGAGCATGGGCAAAGAGATGCTCACTTCCACTTGCAGGTCTAGAGGAATTGGCTATGCTCATGGCCATCCCTGAAACTATAATTGCCTTAACAACAATCCAAGCAGATTCCTCGAGATTGGGTTTTATAGATTCAGCATTCTCGATTATCGACTCAGCCGAGTACTTTGCCATTCCATAGGCCGTACTACTAAAATTTTCGTTTCTTAATTTGTGTGCAAGTTCCCAATCTTTAATTGCTGTGATATTTGCAATGACATCCGCCGCTCCAGCCGCAAGATATCTATAAGGTGCCTGAATTATTATCTCCGTATCTGCAACCACCCCCATGGGCACCTGGGCTTCCATGGAGATTGAGGTTCCGTTTGTTCTTATGGTGGCACGGGGACTGGCAATCCCATCATGCGCCGCATCGGTAGGTACACTTATAAATGGAACTCCCAAGTCATAGGATGCCTTCTTTGCCAAGTCTATCTTGCTTCCCCCACCCACGCCAATTAGAAATGCCTTACTCTCTCCATGCTCCTTGACTTTCTCAAGATTTTCCATTGTGGCCTGACCCACTTTCAGAACTTCTGCATCAAAGTTTGAACCTTCAAGCAACTCTTTGACATACCGCCCGGCTACCTCGTAAGTCGTGGAGCCTGTTATTAGAAGGGTCTCTCTTTCAAATCCAAATCTCTGACATAGTGTACCTATGTTACGAAGAACATCATGTCCAGCGTAAATCTCCCTTGGTAATTGCATCCACTTACTCTTCAGGAAACTCATTTGACATCCCTAAACCTTTTTTGCATATTAAAATTGCGTTTGCTACCTTAAAAGTTATAAATATGCTCCCCATTATTCCAGTAGGTGATAGATTGAGAATCATGCTAAACGGTGAGATTCGAGAAATACGTGCAGTATGGTTTGAGGATGGCATGGTAAAACTTATAGACCAGCGGAAATTGCCTGCAAATATTGAAATTTTTGAGGCAAGGGATTATCAGAAGGTTGCATATGCAATAAAAGAGATGGTGGTTCGAGGTGCACCAGCCATAGGAATAACAGCAGCCTATGGAATGGCCCAGGCTTGGCTCCAGAAAAGAGATATAGATAAAGTGTATCAGACCTTGCAAAATACAAGACCCACGGCGCATGACCTTTTTTACGCACTGAACCTTATGAAGAGGGGCATAGAAAATGGTAAGGATGCAGTAAAACTTGCAGAAAATTATGCCAACGACATCATTGAGAGGTGCAGGAAAATAGGTGAGTATGGGGAGAGACTGATTCCCAATAACTCTCGTATTCTTACCCACTGCAATGCCGGTGCTCTGGCTGTAGGAGATTGGGGAACCGCCACTGCACCTATAAGAATGGCACATCGTCATGGCAAAAAAATATTCGTCTGGGTCGACGAGACCAGGCCAAGACTGCAGGGTGCTCGCCTGACTGCCTGGGAGATGGTTCAGGAGGGAATAGAGCATGCGATAATCGCAGATAACGCTGCCGGATTCTTTATGCGAAAAAGTGAGATAGACATGGTAATCGTGGGTGCAGATAGAATTGCAAGCAACGGGGACGTGGCCAATAAAATAGGAACTTACGAGAAGGCTGTGGTAGCGCATGAGAATGGCATTCCCTTTTACGTGGCTGCACCTATAAGCACATTCGATTTCTCCCTGAAAAGTGGAGATGAGATACCCATTGAGGAACGCCGTGAGGAGGAAGTGCTCTTCTGCAGGGATTGCAGAATTGCCCCACAGGAAAGTCATGCAAGAAATCCTGCATTTGATATCACTCCTGCAAAATACATCACGGGGATAATTACCGAAATGGGTGTATTCAAGCCTGATGGAATTTCAAAACTGCGGAGATGATTACCAGAACTTTACTATAGAAAAACATTTTATATACAAAATGCCATATCTAGATGGTGAATAGCCGCCACTATGAGGTGATGAAAAATGACTGAGTTATCAGAGTCGATAGAGGTAAAGGTTGCAAGGCTTGAGGAAAGGCTTAATAGGTTAGAGGTGGATGTTCAGAGTCTGCAAAAAGATGTCCAGAGTATAAAGAGTTACATCCATCAACTCTATACATATCTCCAGACCGCATATCGCTAACTTTTAATTACCCCAACCCTTTTACCTTTTATGGAACTCTTAAGAAAGGGAAAGGTTAAAGAGGTCTATGCTCTAGATTCTGAGAGACTGCTCTTCAAATTTACTGACAACATCTCTGTGTTTGATAAGATAATCCCCTCCCAGATTCCTGGCAAGGGGATAAGCCTGTGTCGTACCGCAGCGTTCTGGTTCCGCAAAATTGACAAAGCAGGGATAAAAAACCATTTTCTTGAGGCAAAAGATGCAGACATGATCGTTAGAAGATTTCAAATACTACAGCGAGCAGAAAATGAGAAAGAAAACTATCTTATACCTCTTGAGTTCATAACACGATATTACCTTGCTGGCTCTCTCTATGATAGACTGAAAAGCGGCAAACTGGATTTTCGGAAATTAGGGTTTTCTCATATGCCAAAATATGGAGAGAAATTGCCCGAGGCTTTCTTTGAGATTACCACAAAATTCGAGGCGTATGACCGCAAAGTTAGTTGGCAGGAGGCAGGAGAAATAGGGGGACTTGAGAAAAAGGAAATTGAGGAAATAAGAGAGATCATTCTTCGAATTGACAAGATAATTCGCAGCGAGGTGGAAAAGAGGAATCTTATTCATGTGGATGGAAAGAAGGAATTCGCTCTCGGTCCAGAGAGACAAATATATGTGGTAGATACATTTGGCACATTGGATGAAGACAGATGGTGGGATAAAGAAAGGTATGAACAGGGAGAGATTGTACAGTTGAGCAAGGAGTTTGTGAGACAGTATTACAGGAGAATTGGATATTTTGAAAAACTTCAGAAGGCAAGAAAACAGAGTGTAGAGGAACCACCCATACCGCCGCTTCCTCCCAATATGGTAGAGAAAGTTGCAACCCTATATCGCGAGACGTATTCGAGAATAACAGGCGAGTCATGGGATTAGAACCTGGCCCTGAGAACTTCTACCCCATTTTCTGTTATTTCCATGGGATGATTAGAGAGACTATGATTTGTACCGCGCATCTTCAGAACTTGCACATATCTTTTCACTACATCTCCCTCACTTCTAATGATTAGTGTAACTATTCCATCTGCAGTATAACCTACATCTGGAGGATACTTCTCTCCTTCCTTTACCTCTCCTGTAAGCAAAGTAACCGCTGACCAGTTCTTAAGCATAGTGACCAAGTCAAATAGGAATTGCCTATAATTCTCAATATAGTTATTCACCACATTTATAGGGTCTATCACAACCCGCTGGGGGGCATGTGTGGCTATCATTTCCTGTATCTTGCTGAGTAACTTAATTTCATCTAACCTTGCAAGATCTTCACCAATATCTTCATACACAAAGGTCCCGTCTTCTATATACACGGGGTCAAAGAATTTAAAGGAAGACATGAATCTCAACATCCATTCCGAACTCTCGCTCAGCGTAGAAATATAAAGGCATTTCTCACCTCTCCTTGCACCCTCCATAAGGAACTGAAAAGCAAAGGTAGTTTTACCTGCTCCTGCTGAGCCTGCCACTAAGATTATCGAGGGTGCCGGGAATCCCCCTTCAATCAGTTCATCCAGTCCCTTAATTCCAGATGGAATTCTACTAATCGGCAATTTTAATCACCTCTTCCATACTTATTTTATATCTTGCTTTTTTCTTCACCATTTCATAAATGGTTGGGCATTTTTCCATGTCCAGTGGAATCAGAAGGCATATATTTTTTTGCTCTGCTACTCTTATTAAATATCTTACAAAAGATTCCATGGTTTTCTCGCTTAAAAATATTTTAGAATGCCCAAGATTATCCACAAGTATGAAACCATAATCCTTGGGATCAACCTTACTTGCTCTTATAAATCCACTCACAGAACTTTCCAGCCCAACCTTTAGGGGAAAATTTACAGATTTTTTAGAAGAGGCTGCAAGATCCACGTAGGTTATGTATCTTTGAGAAACACCATGAATTCCCAAGAGATAGGTTAGATAGTGATGAGGCTTTTCAAGGGTGATCACAATACCCCTTTTCTTAGCAATATCAACTAGACCTTTCAGGAGAATCAGTATGAGTCTTGTCTGCTGATGTATCTTTACATTGAAAAGACATACCCCCTCTTCGGGTATCATGCCAGCCAGTTTTCTGGATATCTTAACTTCCTGAGAATTCATAATTATCCCGCTATTATTTTTCCACTATACTTCTTCACATTTCCATTCAGAAATGCCAACTCAATTATAAGGGTATTGTTCTCTATCCTTATATTAGCCTTTTTTATCTTAGCCTTGTAATATTTCATCTTCTTACCCTTTGCCGTAACCTTTTCCTGGGATTCCAAAAAGCCAACATCTTCCAATGCATGAATTCTCCGATAACAGGCCGCAATAGGCACATCCAGTTCCTGACTCAACTCTATGGCACTCTTATGCTCCTTATTAGTAGCCACGAGAATCTTAATAGCGTAACCGTCTGTGAGAACCTTAACGATCTTCTCTAGGTCAGAGGATTTATTTTCCATGGTTTTCTCTATTTGCCCACCTTTTAAATATTTTGTAGTGTGATTATCTCAAATGAAAATCATTTAAAAGAATCTTTTGAGATTCTCACAACATTAGAATTTTAAATATTGATGCCAAGCATTTCCTATGGATATATTAACATTCCTGCTTGATAATCCATTCGGTAACGTTTTGTGGCATATATTACTTGGTGTTTTAACAGGTGTTATTATATTCTCAAATAGAAAAAACATACTTACCATCTTATTCTGGTCAATAGCGTTTGAATTTATTATAGACGGTGCTCACCTTATCAATCCCGCAATTACGCATAACCTCTTCTTCATGCTTCAACTCCCCCTCTTTATTTTCTTCATAGGCTATGTATTCTTCAACAGTGCAAAATGGATGAACTTTGCTCTCCTATTTCTCGCAAATACATTTTCACATCTCGTCTCCGATTCTGCCTTTGAAGGTGGCTCATTGTATATCCTTTATCCATTCAGTACCCAGGCATACACATGGAACAGTACCCTGGGTTTTGCCGGGATTCATGGCGCATTGTTTGGCGTAACAGTGCTTGCCATGGTTCTTCTTGTACTCAAATTCGTGGAAATGGCAATCCAGCGTAACTACTCAATTTCCATTTCCTCTTCCTGGCCCCATTTGAAGGAGACACGTAGATATAACTTACCCTCTTTCATAACCACTGTAGCATTTTTTATTTTCGCTTTGTAAAGGGTAATCCACTTACCCTTCTGTGTAAGTTTTCTTCCAACAGCCTCTATTAACCCCAATCTCTCCAGTTCTTTCAACCTCCGATAGCAAACAGCAATGGGAATCCCCAAAGCATTGCTTAGGGTAATGGCATCCATGGGCCTGTGAAGCGTAGCCCTTATAATACGAACGGAGTACGGCTCAGTCATATAGTGAAGGATGTCCCATACATTGGTCTTATCAAGGATTCTCATCACCTCTACATAAGGGGCACTAAATGCAACCCTGTGCTGTCTCTGACTATTGCATAGGTTCCCTCTGAGTCCTTAATCACAGGCAAATGGTCCATCATGGCAAGTTCCACAACCTTCTCAACACCAGCATTGCTTCTAATCTTAGGATAGTTGAGCGGGCTCAGAAGTATAACCCTATTGTCACGTTTCAGATTTTCAACAAGCCTTGGTAAATCCCCCAGGTTCTCGTAGAGGTCCCCCAGAGTATCAATTCCCAGTAGCACAGCCGAGTTCTTACCAATGTGGTAAGCGATAATATCCTGGGAAAGTTCAATAAGCATGTCCCTACCCTCAAGAACCACATCGGCCTCATGGCTTCCAAATCCCGCAATACGTACTTCCTTCTGGAATAATTTTTTAGCAAGAGCCTTAATAATGTCACCTGGATACGCCGAAGGTGGAAGGAGCATTGGTATGCTTTTGAGATTATTCATAATTGCCAGTATAGTGGCACCAAGCAATTCTACGGGAAACTGCGGATCCATGATTATATTTACCACCCGGTAATCCAGTATCTTGTGCAGATATTCCCTAAGTTCCTTCAGATCTTTTTTGTTTAAAGAGTCAAGAGTAAAGGGGGTGTATATCAGTGCACGAAAATGCCCATTGTAAAGCGTGTATATATATCTGGAACTCAGTATAGGTGAGCCTCTGAGTTTCTGAATGTACATAACTCGCTTCCAAGATGTGTTCCATGGCTCATGCGAGAGACTTATCACACCATCTCCAAGATATTCAATGTTCTCAAACCCTGAGTTTTCAAGAATAAAAATAACATTGGCATGGGCCTTTTCCACAAGATCCTTTTGCAGGGTATAGAGAATCTTTTCTGCTGGAATTCCATATTTCTCACTTAGTCCATCAATGGAGTCCACGCATACCAGTGCTTTTTCAGGAAGTGTAACTTCCACAAAATCGTAGATATCATCAATTTCTGGAAGAAGGGAACCCACCTCCAGAAGGGCTTCCTCATCCTCTATTCTCAACTTTTCCTCCAGCATTCCCTCCTCAACAATGCCCTCCAGTCGATTTAACTCATCTCTGCTCATCTTTTTTTCTGCAACCTTAACCTTTTTCTGAAGAATCTCTTCAAGCCATGGAAACTGGAGGAAAAGCGTCTCATCAGCCACCCGGGTAGATACATACTTTATAGGATACTTTTTACTTAACTGATTCAGGATTTCCAGAGCAAATGTAGTTTTCCCACTTCCGGGAGCGCCCTTTATGATGAGAGAATGTCCCCCCGGATTATCCAAAAATTTGATGATCTCTTTCGGAATCATGGAATCACACTCCATTCCATTCTAATGCATATCTACTTAATAAAGAATACTCTTTGGTTGTATAAGCGTTGCTATCAATGATGATTATCAATATCGATTTATACTCCATCACATAACTGTTTATGAGTTCTATGTTGCGAAGGATATTCACAAATTCATTGTAAAGGAGAAGATACTCAACGCAATCCATTACCACAATGGCGTTTCCATGCTCCTCGATGAATCTTATTATGCTATCAGTTAAAATGGTAAGGTTGTGAGGCTTAATTCTATCCTTACCCACAATATCGGTGACCCATACAACCTTGGCATTAGGAAGTTCTGCAAATCGGTCAGGCTTTTCACGCATGGCAATGAAGATTGGTAGTTCTTTTTTGGAAAATATGGGGATGATCTCATAGAGGTTTCGCTGTAGCGAGGTTTTGACCACATAACTTTTGCCCCAGGAAAAACCGTATGCATAAATTACGTTTTTTCGCATCTCTTCTCTCTCAAGAATTTCCCTAACTCTGCTATTTTCTGAATTTTCAAGCAGAGACCTTACAAAATCATGGAGAAATTGCGTGACATCCTCTGTAGGAATAGATATCTTTGCTTCTCCACTCACCTCGGAAAGGGCAAGTTTCAAAAAATCACCCTCCTCCACCTCCCAAAAGGATGAATCGGGAACCAGTACCACCGCCGGCCTCTCCTTTTCAATCATCATCCTCAAAGATTGCACAGAGGTCGCATTTGCTGCTTCCATTCCTATATCTTTAAGGACTTCAACAATCCTGCGCGTAACAGATTCCACAGGATGAAAACAGAGCACATCCATTGATACAGCAATCATTTCAAACTTATTTAATTTTTCCTGTGGAAATCATACCATGGAAATACTTACCTAAAAATTCCCATGGCAAGGTAGAAATTATGAAAAAATTATTTATGGGAAAATACTATCATTTGCAAGGTGATGAAAATGGATGTGATAGAACTTCTGAAAGAACTGGTGATGCTTCCAGGTGTGAGCGGTTTTGAAGATCCTGTAAGAAGGTACATACTAGAAAAAGTTAAAGATTTCAATCCTGAGATAGATGATGTTGGCAACGTTTACGTAACTGTTGGAGATGGTGAGAAACACGTGGCTTTTATGGCGCATATGGATGAAATAGGTCTTGTAACCACGCACATCGAGGAGAATGGATACATTAGATTTGCACCCATCGGTGGCGTGGATGACCGAATGCTCTATGGACGACTGGTGGAAATATTCACCCCTCGTGGCATAGTGTACGGCGTGATAGGTTTGATACCCCCTCATCTGAGTACAGCAGAGGACAGAAATAAAACGCCTACTTGGAAAGAACTTGCCATTGATGTGGGTGCAAGGAGTAGAAATGAGGCAATGGATATTGGCTTAGAGCCAATGCAACCTGGTAGATGGAAAAAAGATTTTGTGGTAATGGGCAACTATGTGGTTACACGAGGCATCGATGACCGTGCAGGATGCACCGTTCTTCTGGCACTTCTTGAAGAACTCAAGAATAAAAAATTGAACAAGAAAATTACATTAGTTTGGACCGTTCAAGAAGAAACCGGATTGAGAGGAGCAGAAGCCATGGCAGATCGCATGCACTTCGACGAGGTTTATGCCATTGATACTATGACATCTGCCATAATGCCCGGTGTGCCGTTCCATCTTAGTCCTATAAAACCTGGAGAAGGCCCCACCATAAGATTCATAGACCGTCGCGGCATTTCATCCACCGTGCTCAAAGATAAGGTTCTGAAAATTGCAGAAAAGAACGGTATACCTGTACAAATTGCTATGACCGGTGGAAGTACTGATGCCGCCGCAGTATTTGTGCATGGCATAAAGTCCCTGCCCATATGCATTCCTGTAAAATATACCCACAGTCCCGTGGAGATGAGTCACATAGCGGATATAAAAAATACCATAGAACTGCTTAAAAAAATAGTAGAGGATTAATTTTTCATTTCTTCCTTTATTGCATCTGCCAATCTGCGGATACCTTCCTGTATCTCCTCCACCGACGGATATGTGAAATTGAGCCTCAAAGTGTTCTTATGGTCCCTGTAGGGATAGAAGGCTGCACCTATAACAAAGGCCACCTTCTTCTGTATCGCTTTCATAAACAACTTCTGGGAATCCATGCCTTCTGGTAGGGTAACCCACAGAAACATTCCACCCTGGGGTTTTGTCCATCTCACTCCTTCGGGGAAGTAATCTTCCAGAGCATCCAGCATGGCATCTCTCTTTTCCTTATATAGTTTCCTTATTTTAGGAAGGTGCTCATCAAAATAGCCTCCCTCTATATACTCCTGGGCAATGTATTGTACAAAGGGACTGGTACAAAGGTCAATACCCTGTTTTGCCAGTATGGCTTTATGGATTATATCCTCATGGCCCACCATAAAAGCAAGTCTCATTCCCGGACTCAGAGTTTTTGAGAATGTACCCAAGTAAAGGATCTTCCCATCATCGTCAAAGTATTTCAGTTGGGGTACAGGTTCTCCTGAGTATCTGAGTTCTTCATATGGACTATCTTCCACCACAAGTATATTGTATTCCTGTGCAAGTTCAATCAACCTCTTCCTTCTCTCGAGAGAGAGGGTAACTCCCGCAGGATTCTGAAACGTGGGAATTGTGTAAATCATCTTGATCTTCTTTCCCTCTCTTTTTAAATCTTTCAATTTCTCCTCTAAGAGATCTATTCTCATCCCGTCATCATCCATCTCAATAGGCACATAATTTGGTTTATAAGACTGAAATGCCGTGAGAACACCCACATATGTGGGCGCTTCCACAATGACAGTGTCACCAGGATCTATAAAAATTTTCGCAAGAAGATAAAGGCCCTGCTGAGAACCTGTAACTACGAGTATATTCTCCCTTTTAATATTCTTAAAATTGTATTTTGAGGTAAGAAATCTGGCAAAAGCATCTCTGAAACTGTTAACTCCATCAGTTGCTCCATACTGAAGCATTTTATCTCCATATTTATCCATCATTTTGTTAACTATCTCTTTAATTATGTCAACAGGAAAAGCCTTAGGGCTAGGTAATCCTCCAGCAAAAGATATGATGCCGGGGTCCTGGGTAACCTTCAGCAGTTCCCTAATCTCAGAGGCCTTCAACGCCTTGGCAATCTCAGAGAATTCCTCATCCCACATATATCTCACCGTGAGGGCATGACAGAGAAGAATATTAAGTTTATCTCTCCCATTATCAACACTTCAGGAAGACTTTTGGAATGGAGATAAAAAGATTTAAATTAGAAAAAATCATTTGTATCTATGCAAAGAGAAATTTTGAAAATGGTGAAGGAGCGAGGAGTGAAATACATACATCTGCAGTTTATGGATATCCTTGGGCAAGTGAAGAGTGTAATGATACCCAACATCATGCTGGAAAAGGCTCTCAGCGAGGGAATACTCTTTGATGGCTCCAGCATTGCAGGATATGCAACCATTGATGAAAGCGATATGCGTGCGGTTCCAGATCCCAAAACTTTTCAGATTATGCATAATGACCCCAAAACCGCCACGATAATTTGTGATATCTATATGCCTAACGGAAAAAGGTTCGAAGGAGACCCAAGATATGTGCTTCAGAAGATTCTAAAAAAAGCGGAGGAGAAAGGATACAAATTTGTCACTGGTCCTGAATTTGAATTCTTCCTTCTCAAAATGGAGGACGGAAAGCCCACACTGATACCCAATGACTATGGAGGATATTTCGATTTTGGTCCTGTGGATAAAGGGGAGGCAGTAAGAAAGGAAATAGTTGGCATATTCACGGAAATCGGTTATGTACCAGAGGCTGCTCATCATGAGGTCTCCCCAGGGCAGCACGAGATAGATCTGAGATATGACTATGCACTCACCATGGCAGATCGTATACTCACATTAAAAGCCACCATAAAAGATGTGGCGTTAAAATATGGATTATACGCAACCTTCATGCCCAAACCCATCTATGGAATTAATGGAAACGGAATGCACGTGCATCAGAGTTTTCTAACATTAGATTGCAAAGAAAACCTGTTCTATGACCCAAATGCAAGGTGGCAACTGAGCGACTTAACACTGCATTACATTGGCGGGCTTCTTAAATATGCCAAGGAAACTTCCGCTATTCTAAACTCCTGGGTTAATTCCTACAAGCGCCTTGTGCCAGGCTACGAAGCCCCCGTTTACATATCCTGGGCCAATCTCAATCGCAGTGCCCTGATTCGTGTGCCAGCAGGGAGGGGAATCAAAACGAGAATAGAACTTAGAAATCCGGATCCTGCAGGAAACCCTTACCTGCAATTTGCCGTAATGCTCGGTGCTGGTCTTCGAGGAATCGAAGAGAAAATAGATCCCCCGGAACCAATCGAACTTAACATTTATGCATTAACTCCAGAGGAGAAGGAAAAACTAGGTATCCATTCACTTCCAGAGAGTCTAGGAGAGGCCCTGTACCATATGGAGAGAAGCGATTTAGTGCGTGAGATTCTTGGAGAGCACATATTCAAACATTTCCTCATTGTGAAGAAAAGAGAATGGCACGAATACCGTGCCCAGGTCACAAAATGGGAGATAGAAAAATTCCTGCCCATTCTTTGAGTACCCCCTCTTATTTTATTTTCAGATTTTAACTAAAACTATTTGTATCAGAAGGCAAATATCAATGGGGTGAGAATATGGATGTGAATAGCATCAGAGAGCAATTTCCACTTCTTAAGCATATGATTTATCTTAACTCCGCAGACCAGGCACCTCCGGGCAAATACTGGCTCAATGCAATCAGGCACAGTATAGACCTCTATGAGGCAGGAGAGATTGAAGATATCCCACCCTACGGTGCCGTAACACATCCCTTTCTTGCAGAGGTGTTTTTTCGGTGTATAGAAAAAGGAGCGAAAGTTCTTCATGCCTCCAAGGATGAGGTTACCAACAACTACAGAATAATGACGGGCGCAAATATGCTCATCAACGATGTGCTCTCATGGAATCACGGAGATAACGTTGTATTTACAAGCCTTGATTATCCTTCCATACCATTCATCCTTCTGGGTCTTCGGAACAGGGGTGTGGAGTTGAGGAGAGTAGAGCATAGAGATGGAAAAATAGACCTCGGAGATTTGGAAAAGGCTATGGATGATTCAACAAAACTTGTGGTAATCAATAGAACCATGCCCTGGAGCGGTTTTACATACAATGTGAAAGGGGTAACACAGGTAGCCCACGAATATGGTGCCCTGGTTATGGATGATGCTTTCCAGGCAGTGGGTGCCATCGATGTTGATGTGCATCATGATGATGTGGATTTTCTACTCACCGGAAGTTACAAGTGGCAATGCGGCCCCGAAGGTGCAGGAATTCTCTACGTGAAAAGAGAGATTATCGAGACTTTAGAGCCCCGATTCAGAAACTATATATGGTGCGATTACGGCGAGGATATTCCATTTGCAACCCCTAAGCATGACAATCTGCTCCACTGGGAACATTCCCTAGTTAAAAATGCAAATAGATTTGAGATGGGCACCGTAACCACACCCATACTTTTCGGATGGCTCGCAACCCTTGATTTCATTCTGAGCATCGGATTGGACGCAATAGAGAGCAGAGTTCGTTCCCTGGGCAATTACGCCTATGATAGACTTGCCGAGGAGGGATTTAGAGTTCTAACTCCAGAGGAACAGGAAATGAGACATGGACTCATAGTCTACACCTCGGGCAATTTAAAGAGGGATGCAAAAATCTATGGGGCACTAACTAACCCCAAGGTTCCGGGAGAGAGAAGAATAATGGTTACCAACAGATATGTTGGAGGAATAGGCGGCATAAGGTTAAGTGCCCATTTCTTTAACACGAAGGAGGATATAGACTCTCTGATTGAGAGGCAGAAAAATGCAGGATGAGAGAAACCTTAATTTAAAAGAGAAGCATAACCAAGAGATGCAGCCCCATCCAATAATGGAACTCCTGGAAGATTACTACAGGCGAGATATGCATTATGAGGACGGACACATACTGGGTTCAATGTATACGAAACCCCCGGATATTGTTCTTCAGGCATTTTTCAAATTTTATCAGACCAATCTGGGGAATATTGGCCTATATCCCGGAACCGCAGAGATGGAGAGAGAAGTCGTAAAATTCCTTCTACGTCTCACTTCCGGGAAAGAAGATTACTACGGACATGTTGTGAGCGGTGGCACAGAGGCAAATATAATTGCCCTCTGGGCAGCCAGAAACATAGGGTTCAAACGAATTCTGTGCACCATGGATGTGCATTTTTCAATAAAAAAAGCAGCAAATCTTCTATCGCTACCCATTAAGGAGGTGCCCATGGAGAATGGAAGAATGAGTTCCGTAGATTTAGAAAAAATAGTAGAACCAATGGATATTGTAGTTGCAACTGCCGGTACCACACCGCTGGGCTTCATAGACCCCGTTGGGGAAATTGGAAAGATATGCAAGGAGCATAATGCATATCTACATGTGGATGCTGCCTTTGGAGGATACGTGATTCCGTTTCTGAGAGAACTTGGATACACGGATAAACGATTTGGTTTCGATATCCCTGCTGTGAGGAGCGTGACAATCGATCCTCATAAAATGGGATTTGCACCCTATCCTGCAGGAGGTATTGTTTCCAGAGAAAATATATTCGAGAGGATTTCCGTGGATGCCCCCTATCTGATGGAAGAAAAAAGTGATACCCTTCTGGGTACCAGACAGAGCGGAAGTGTCGCAGGTGCCTATGCTGCGCATCTCTATTTTGGATGGGAGGGCTATCGTAAAATTGTGAAAAAGTGTATGAACACAACTCATTACCTTGTAAAACGAGTTTCTGAGGAGGGTTTTGAACTCTTTGCCAAGCCGGAGATGAATATTGTGAACATCCCTGTCTCAAATACCAGAAGAGTAAAAAAGGAAATGTACAGGCGTGGATGGGGCATATCTACAAACCCACAGTACAGTACAATTAGAATCGTGGTAATGCCTCATGTTACCCCGGAGATTATAGAAGATTTTCTAAAAGATCTTAAAAATATAGAAAAGAGTTATGGATAATGATGCCCGTATTTTTCCCACCAGGCATTCACATCATCCTGTAATTTCTTCACGTATTCTGGATTTTTGAGCAAATGCCTGAATCTGCCCTGCATCTTAAGGTACTCCTCCACAGGCTTGAATTTCTTGGGTTTGTAGGTTATGCGCATGTTCTCAAGGTCTCCATCCACAACCTCCCACAGGGGAAATAAACCCGTATCGGTGGCGAGACGCAGAACCTCAATGGTCTTGCTCGGATCATGTCTCCAGCCCGTTGTACAGGAAGATAGCACATGCAAAAATTTTGCACCCTCAGAACTGAGTGCTTTCTGAACTTTTTTCTTGAAATCCTGGAAAAATGCGGGATTTGCAGTGGCCACATAACTTGCGCCATGGGCAGCAATTATCCGACCTATAGGCTTCTTGGGTCTAAGTTTTCCAATAGGATTGGCACTACCAACCTTGCTTGTGGTGGTCCAAGCACCCCAGGGTGTTGCTCCGCTTCTCTGTATTCCTGTGTTCATATAGGCTTCGTTGTCATAAAGGACATATAACACATTATGGCCCCGCTCAACCATACCACTCAGAGCCTGAAGGCCTATATCTACGGTACCGCCGTCTCCACCAAATGCAATTATATTCAGTTTCTCTCCCTTTGCCTTGGCAGCGGCTTCCACTCCTGCTGCAGCCGCTGCAGCGTTTTCAAAGGCCACATGAAGCCATGGCACACGCCATGATGTACGTGGATACGCTGTGGTGGCAACTTCTAAGCACCCAGTGGCATTGGTCACTATGGTATTAGGCCCTGCTAATTTAAGAACCCATCTCACAATAATGGGGGCTGCACATCCTGCACACATTCCGTGGCCTGGTGCAAAAAATTCCTCCTTTTCATAATTCATTGCAATCCCTCCGCTTTAAGCACACCTTCCTTATTTACATCGATCCAGTTCACCTCTTCCACTTTCTTCCCGTTGGCTGCCTTCTCGGCAAGCGCCACAACCTCTTGCAGCGTGTTGAAGGTTACATCTCTGCCTCCAAGACCCACAATGAAATCAAGTATCTTGGGTTTCTTTACTTCCTTTGCAAAAGAGGCTGCAAGTTCTCCATAAACTGCTCCTCCAAATCCAAAGGATATATTGCGCTCCATCACAGCAACAACCTTGGCATTGCGAAGCACATTAACCAGTTCCTCCTTGGGGAATGGCCTGAAAACTGTGATCTTCACCAAACCTACTTTCTTACCCTGCTCCCTTAACTTGCGAACAAACTCCCTTGTCGTGGAGGTCATGGAGCCCATGGTGACAAGAATAATATCCGCATCTTCCACAAACTCCGCACTTACCTTTGAATACTTTCTTCCAAACTTCTGTTCGAACTCTGCAAATACCTCATCTATCACCTTCTTGGCCCTCTCCATTGCAATCCACTGACCAAACTTA
Source organism: DHVE2 group archaeon (assembly GCA_015522955.1). Taxonomy (GTDB): domain Archaea; phylum Thermoplasmatota; class Thermoplasmata; order Thermoplasmatales; family Aciduliprofundaceae; genus S014-41. The sequence continues at coordinate 2,385 of WALG01000101.1, read as the reverse complement.
AACTCCATATAGTGCTCAGGAAAACCAAATGAGCCAAGAGTTGCTGGTTTCGCAGGGTCCAATGTGACATAGTGTGGCACAAACTCACCAACAAAATCATCTACATCCTTCTGCTCTGGCAACTCTACAGGCTCCACAGTGTGAGTGAGAACAAATGCATCTATGCCAACCATGGCAGGAAGGAGTATCCTCTCATCCTCTGCAATTTTGAATGCCATAATTCCAAGGTCCAGACCCTCCTGATTACTCTCCGCATAAAACTGCATCCATCCAGTGTCGCGCTGAGACATCATATCCTGATGGTCACACCAGATGTTTATGGGCGCACTCAAAGCGCGGTTGCCAATGCCCATCACAATAGGAAGACGCATTCCACTGGCAATAAATAGGACCTCGTGCATCAGGGCAAGACCCTGAGATGCTGTGGCTGTACCAACACGCACTCCATGGGCACTGGCGCCAATGGCTGCGGAAATTGCACTATGCTCGCTCTCCACCGGTACAAATTCTGCATCCATCTCTCCGTTTGCTATGAACTCACTTATTTTCTCAGGTACCAGCGTGGATGGTGTGATTGGATACGCAGGCACAACTTTCACTCTGGCCAGTTTAAAGGCGTACGCTATTGACTCATTACCTCTTATCATGATTTTCATTTACTTCTCCTCCTTCACAAAATCTATTGCCTTAACAGGACATTCATTATAGCATATTCCACAACCTTTACAGTAGTCATAATCAATTTCCACCACGGGCAGTTTCTTCAATGCCTCCTTGGGTGCGGGAGTCTTCATTTTCGTTTCTTCATCATCATGGCGTAAAATTGCAGGCTCTGGACAGAACTGCCAGCAAATCAGGCAACGAATGCATTTATCATAATTGATTACTGGCTTGAAAACTCTCCACGTTCCTGTTTTGTTCTCTACCGAATTTCCAGGCTCAGTAATTACAGCACCTCTCGTTATCACTTCCATTTTACCACCCCAATACAGTTTGCTCATAGGCGTCCTTTGCCGCCAGAGCATTTTCCTCCTTCTTTGCAGGAGCATTCTCACGTATTGCCTCAAGCACATGCTCAACCTTCACGTTCCCAATCGCTTTGGCATAGGCACCGAGAATTGCAGTGTTGACTATGGGTGCCGCCATGGAACCAAGTTTGTGTTCCATAGCGATTTTCGTGGCATCTACCGTGGCAACTTTGTAATTCTTAAGATTAATTTCCTCTGGCCTCTTCATGGTGTTAATAATTATTATTCCGCCATCTTTGAGTCCCTCTGTAACATCAATTACATCCATCAGGGAGGAGTCAAGAACTACCACAGCATCGGGATTGTAGACATTCATACGTACATCGATTTTTCTTGTATCGATTCTTGTGAATGCCTGTACCGGTGCTCCTCTACGCTCCACACCAAAATATGGGAACGATTGAGCGTAATACCCCTGTTTCACCGCTGCAATGGCCAGTATATTCGCCGCAGTCACGGCACCCTGGCCTCCTCTTCCATGGAACCTTACCTCATACATAATTGGGGGATATATACTCCATCACCTTAAATATTACCATTAAAACTCTAGGTGAAACAGTAAAGTTCTATGCCCAAATTTACAATAATACACAGATACCTATTTATTTTCTCTGTAGTAAAATAGGAAATGCGCTATCTGAAAATCATTTCGCTCAGGACTTATGAGTAATCATCTTTACCCATTTTTCTACAAAATTTCAGGTTTCCCTATGATTACATCTCAAGCAAATTATCTTAAGGTTTAGAAATAGTTTTTTCTTTCTTCTCAGTTTAAAAATAAAGGAGAAGAATCTATGATCATTGATAGGTGATCTCTATCTTCACTGGTTCATCACCCTCAATAGAATATTGAATCTTGCATGTGGTACCTTTAAGTTTAAAAAACTCAGTGCTTACTCCTTTTCCCGCACCCCAGATACCTGAGGGTTTTGATACATGCTTCAATACTACATCCGCCAGTGTATTATTGTGAGAGTCCAAAAGAGAAACAAAACCACTCTTTACTTTGTAAGGATCATAGTAGACCATTATTCCCACCACACTCCATGTAGAATTTACTTTGAATTTTATAGTCCCTTTCCCAGTTACATTGTATATGGCATATACATTCTCTCCACTTTCAGGCATAGGATTTTTATGATGGGAATGTGGCCAGGTGAATGCTATTACCATCGCTGCCGCTACAGTAAGGATTATTATTAGTACATAAACAGATTTATTCATGGTATCACCTTCACAGCACTCCTATGTCTTCGGAGAAATAGAATATAGGAAAGGAACGAGAGAAGAAAAATCCATGCTAAGGATAGAGAAATGTCTCCCATAAGCCCAAGTAAAGATACATCTATAGGGTTAG
>WALG01000100.1 GCA_015522955.1 DHVE2 group archaeon | reverse complement strand
CTTTTATAGGTCTCCCCAATATTGTTGAGAATTCTGAGATAGTCATACTCATCTTCGCTGAGAAGCGTCTCTGCCCTTTTATAATAGGTAAGTGCATTATGAAAATCTCCCATATAGAGAAGCAGCCCTGCTACGGATATCAGTATCTGGGCCTTGAAAAGCCTATCATCTATATTTTCCAGTAAACTTAGTGCCTTGTTGATATGCTCCTGTAACTCCTCACTCTTTTCCATGAGCATAAGAAGTCTTGCCTTTAGTTCCTCAAATAACGCTAAAGTTTTAGGCTCAGTTTCTGTTAAAAGCACATTATCTACCTTTTTCATGGCATCGGTATATTTTCCCTCAAGTATGAGTTTTGAGACTTCATCTGCTATTCTCTCAGGGTTGTCCATCGCCTTATATATCTCTCACACACTACTTAAAACTTTTTAAAAGCCTTACAAGATGAAGGGTATGCAAAAATATTTATTGAATCATAAATTATTATTACTGTGAAAATAAAGGTTTGCCCCATGTGTGGAAGTACGCACATCCACTATGTTGCCGGTATGATTACGGGAGAGAAATACTACTGTGAAGATTGTGGCTATGAGGGCTCCCTTATCCTCGAAATGGATTTTGAGGAGTATAAAAAATGGCTCAAGGAAAAAGGTGAGCAAGATGATAATAAAAGGTAAAGTATCTCTGGTAACAGGAGCATCTCGGGGAATAGGCCGTGCGGTTGCGCTGGCATTGGCCAAAAAAGGTGCTACGGTTATAATTAATTACAGGAGAAATGAAAAAGAGGCCTTGGAAACAAAGAAAATGCTGGATGCCCTAGGTGCAACATCATTTATTGCAAAATTCGATGTATCTTCACGAAGGGAGGTGTACCGGGCCCTAAAAGGCATAATGCAGAAGGTTGGCCACATAGATATCCTGGTAAATAACGCAGGAATTTTAGGAAAGGAGCACTCACTCATGAAAATAAATGATGAAGAATGGGACTCGGTGCTAAATACGAATCTCAAGGGCACCTTTATTGTAACTCAGGAGGTTCTCAAATACATGCATCGAGGAAAAATTGTGAATATTGCCTCCATAGCGGGAAGAAATGGCGGTACCGTGGGAGTTCATTATGCAGCCTCCAAGGCAGGATTGATAGGACTAACCTTTGCGCTGGCCTCTCAGTTGGCGCCTGATATAATGGTGAATGCAGTTGCACCCGGACCTGTGGATACCTCGCTGCTCACTACCGAAAAGAAAAAATCTCTGGCCAGGTTATCACCCCTTGATCGAATAGCCACTCCTGAGGAAATTGCCCATGCTGTTATATTTTTGATTGAGAATGACTATATAACAGGCTCTGTGGTGGATGTGAACGGTGGCAGATATATGATATAAATCAGGTCACTACTTTAATATATCTTTACGAAATGAACCTGCTATGATTATCCTCGGTCACAGGGGCTACAGTGGCAGGTATCCCCAGAATACGATTCTGGCGTTTAAGAAAGCACTGGAATTTGGAGCCGATGGGGTAGAACTGGATGTATGGATGACAAGGGATGGAGAGGTAGTTGTAAGTCATGATAATGACCTTCACAATGTATTTAGAGTGAATGTGGAGATTAAGCAATCCCGATATCATGATTTGTTGCAATACGATAACCGAGGTGAGAAGATACCTCTGCTCAGAGAAGTGTATGAATCGTTGCCCCCCTCTGCCCTTATCAATGTGGAACTTAAAGATATAGATGCTGTGGAAGATTCTCTGCGCATTGTGGAGGATTTTGATGCCATTGAAAGAACCATGTTCTCCTCATTCAACATTCCCATCCTTAGAAAATTGAGAAAATTGAGTAAGAAAGCAATAATAGGCATACTTGGTGGAGATACTCTTTTCTCAGTACAGTTTTTTCCTTTCTGGATCTATTATATCTCTTCCGATTATCTAAATCTTCCCATTCAGGGTATAAAATTTGGTGCCTTATATCGCGGACTGCTTCGAATGTATAAATCCATGGGCCTTGGTATTGCGCTGTGGACTGTAAATTCCCCTGAGCAACTTAAAAAAATGGAAAATTTACCCGATGTCGTTATAACCGATGAGGTTGAGTTGTTTGTGAAATACAGAGAGGAATTGAAGAGGAAAGGTGTTCTCTAATCCAATATTGGATGTAACATCCTGCAATATAGGGTATCTCCAGAAAAACGGATATTTTATTTGTTCCGTAGAATAACAGGTGAAGAATGTATGAACATAATATTTTATCCACCCAACCAGAAGAGCGATTCAACAAATCAGCATGGGAAAACTGAAGTAACTGGAAGGGTGGCTC
>WALG01000099.1 GCA_015522955.1 DHVE2 group archaeon | reverse complement strand
GTGCTATAGTATCCCAAAATAATTTAACATTGTTTACTATCCCTTCCATGGTTAAGATGAACGACAGGAAAATACGATAGATTCTCAGAGAAATAGAGATGGGGAGGAAAATAAAGGAGATTGCAGAGATACAGAGGATCACAAGAGTAAGAGTATGGCAACTACATAAACAGTATCTATGCAACGGATTCTTCAAGGATATTGATGAGTTCATAGAGTGGTACAATTACGATAAAACGCATATGAGTTTGGACTTTGAGTGCGGGGAAACGCCTGAAGAAGTCATCGCCAGAAAACTTCTCAAAGAAAAGATATGGGAGTATGCAAGGTGGATACTTGGAATGTAAAAATAAATTCGGGATACTACACCTTGCCAACACTCCAGAAAAGTTGATATAGTGTGTAATACCTCATGTTACTATGTTTTCATCCAAGGATCCCTACAAAAAAAGACTTTACACCGTGACTTATTTAATTAACAGGATGCTGGGAGATTACAAAGCATCAAAGATATACAAAGCACTAACTCTCTATGAGAAAATAGAAAACGAGAATTATGAGATTGACAAAGAGGGAAACGAGTATTCACAACTTGTAAAACTCCTTGAAAAAATAAAAACTAAAGACCTTGAGAAAGTACTGGATGCTTTTTTGGGAATCTTCGATCAATATCTCAGCGAATCGCAGTATCATGTAGAGAATATGGATACAAAGGAAAGATTTTCACTCATAAGACCTCTATACACTGCAAGATATATATTCAAAATTTACTCTCTGAAAAAATCGCTAGAAGAGAGAGATGTCGATGAAAAAATAGAGAACTATAGAGAGGAGATAAACAAGCGAAGGGAGAAACTAAAGGACTTGAATATCATAAAGTAAGCATTTTTACCGAAAAATTAAATACCAATTAAATGAATATGCCCTCCATGAATATGGTATGCCTGGTTATTTTACTTATTGCCCTTGTGGCAATTATTGCAGCCAAGTTTATTTTAAAACTTCTCTTCTGGCTAATTCTGATAGCCATAGTGCTTATACTCTTGGGCATGGCCGGTTATATGTTCAAGGATCTTCTGGGCCTTATAATTCAGCCCATCACTTGGGCTTTTTAGGCCTTGAGCATATAGCCTGCTCATCACCATCAAAAAATATTTCGCGCTCAGGATATTTTAGTGCCAACTCTTTCATAATCTCATAGAGTTCTCCTACGGTAATCTCAGGATGCTCCTGAAGTTTCAGGTGAACTATTTTCTCCTCCATCCAATTTGATGAAAATATCTCGCTGTATTTATACTTAACTCAGAGTAAATTAATCTATTGTCAAAATAATTTTCGTTTATTATCGAAAGAGGAACTTTATTATGCCATAATGCATTTTCCCCGCAAAGGAGGTTACTAAAATGAACAATCTAGATGTGATATTCAAGCCCAAGAGCATAGCAATTGTCGGAGCAAGTCGTGACCCAAAGGCCATAGGACACCAGTGCCTTAAAAATCTCATTGAGTCAGGTTATGAGGGAAAAATTTATCCAATTAATCCCAAGGCTGACGAAATTGAGGGCTTAAAATGCTACCATTCCATATTGGACATCCCTGATAAGGTTGACTTGGCACTCATAGTAGTACCTGCAAAGTATGTGCCAGCGGTTACAGAGGATTGTGGAAAGAAGGGTGTTAAGGGTCTGGTCATCATTGCCTCGGGATTCAGTGAAGTTGGACGCAGAGATCTGGAAGATGAAGTGGTTCACATTGCAAGGAAATATGGCATGAGAATTCTAGGGCCTAACGTTGTTGGTGTGATGAACAATCCCCTAAAAGCCAATGCATCCTTTGGTCCGTATCTACCATATCCGGGAAATGCTGCACTCATCTCTCAAAGCGGTGCTTTGCTCATAGCCATGGATGCCAGAACCTGGATTGATAAGGTCGGAATTTCACATATGATAAGCATAGGAAACATGGCAGACCTGAACTTTGGAGACCTCATTGAATATTTCAACGGAGATCCCGATACCAAGGTTATATCCCTCTATATGGAGGGTGTAAAGGATGGAAGAAAGTTTCTAAGGACTGCAAAGAATTCCAAAAAGCCCATCGTGGCTCTTAAAGCAGGAGTATCACAGAGAGGTGCTGCAGCAGCGGCTTCGCACACAGGTAGTCTTGCAGGAAGCGTTAAGATTTATGATGCGGCGTTCAAACAGGGTCATGTGATAAAGGCTGAGAATCTGGATGCACTTTTCGACGAGACCATGGCTTTATCACTGCAACCCCCAATGCGTGGTGATAATCTCCTTATAATCACCAACGGCGGCGGAGTAGGTGTTCTCGCTACCGATGCTGCTGAGAAGTATGGCGTGCCCATAAAGGATGCCCCGGACGACCTCAAACTTCTAATGCGCAAGAGTATGCCAGAATTCGGAAGCCCAAAAAATCCCGTGGACCTAACAGGTATGGCAGACAGGCCACAGTATGAAGGTTCCATAAAAGATGCCATGAAGCATCCATGGGTTGATGGTGTCGTCGTGCTCTACTGCGAAACATCATTCACAGACCCGCAGAACATTGCAGAAGGCATATACCAGGCTGTGAAGGATAGTGGTGTGAAAAAACCTGTGGCCGTAAGTTTTGTCGGCGGAGAAAGAAGTGTTAATGCTGGAGTATGGCTAATAGAGAACGGAATACCCTATTATAAGAGCCCCGATGCAGCAGTTCGTGCGATAACTGCGCTTCGAACTTATGGCAGATACCTAGAAAAGAGTGCTACAGAGTTTGAACCCTACAAGGTCAATACCTCCAAGGTTGCAGCCATAATCGGAAAGGCCCGGGCAAGCAAAAGAGATATTCTTACAGAGCCCGAAGCAAAGGAGATATTTGCAGCATATGGATTGCCAATTCCTAGAGGAAAAATGGCTCAGAATGCAGAGGAGGCAGTTAAAATTGCAGAGGCTATAGAGTATCCTGTGGTTCTCAAAATCGTATCTCCACAAATAATTCACAAAAGCGATGCAGGAGGTGTCAAGGTTAATCTAAAGAACGATAAAGAAGTAAGAGAGGCCTTTGAGGAAATTATGGAGAATGCTCGGAGATATGACCCTCATGCTGAAATTCTGGGCGTATATGTACAACATATGGAACCTTGGGGCACCGAAACGATAATCGGAAGTGTAAACGATAAGCAATTTGGACCCACAGTTATGTTTGGTCTGGGTGGGATATTCGTTGAGATTCTCAAGGATGTGACCTTTAGAATAGCACCATTCTCCAAGGAAGATGCATTAGATATGATTCGAGAAATCAATGGTTACAAAATTCTCAGAGGTGCAAGAGGTGAGAAGCCCAGAGACATTGAGGCTATTGCCGATGCAGTTAGCAGACTATCCCAACTGGTTTGGGATTTCAGAGACGATATAAAGGAAGTGGATGCAAATCCCGTTATAGTATACGAGAAAGGCCTGAGTGTAGTGGACGCAAGGATAATCCTGAAGAAAAAGGGAGAGGATACACCCCCAGAATGAACGTGGATAACCTTCATATATTTTACTTTTCTTCAATTTTCTGTCCATGCTACGTTTTCTCTATAAAAATCCTTTTAAATTAATCTGTGTTTCCCCAACTATGTTCGGAAGATTACTTAATCCAGGGAGCGTGGCTGTGGTTGGTGCATCTTCAAATCCTAAAAAAATTGGATATGTTGTGGTAGAGAACCTTAAAAATAATGGCTACGAGGGCAATATTTATCCTGTAAACCCCAAAGGTGGTGAAATCCTGGGCCATAGGGTATATGAGAGCATAGATGCCGTGCCTGAAGAGAGAATAGATCTGGCAGTTATAACTCTCCCTGCAGAAACAACAGTTAAAATTTTTGAGTCTGTGGCGAAGAAATCAAGTTTCATTATACCCATAGCCGGAGGATTCGGCGAAACAGGCGAAAAGGGTAAGAAAATGGAAGAGCAACTGAAAAATATTGGAAAAAAATACGGTACACGCATTATAGGGCCCAATACGGTAGGTATCTATATTCCAAGCACCGGAGTGAACACAGCACTTGTGGTGCCTGAGAGGAGTAGGTTTCCAGGAGATGGAGAGATAGCATTTATAACCCAGAGCGGCGCACTTGGTCTTTTAACCATGGATTCCGTAACCATGTATGACGTTGGATTTTCCGCATTCATAAATCTTGGTAACAGGATAGATGTGAACGAAAATGAGTTGTTGGAGTATTTTGGTCAGGATAAGAAAAGCAAAGTCGTTATCTTATATATCGAAAGTTTTGCCAATGGCAGAGAGTTTATGCAAATAGCAAGGAAAGTAAGCAGGAATAAGCCTATAGTTGTGCTTAAGGCAGGTAGAACAAAGCGTGGAGGAAAAGCGGCAAGTTTACACACTGGTGCACTGGGCGGTAGTGATGCCGTTGCTGACGGTGCCTTCAAACAATCTGGTGTGATACGTGCATATGATGAAGTAGAACTAATCGACTATGCCCGCGCTCTTGCTTATGGAAAGCCAATAAAGGGTGATAGAATTGCTGTAGTCACCTCTGCAGGCGGTGTAGGCGTAGTCACCACAGATTATATTGAGAGCGAGATTCGAGGAGTTGGTATGAAAATGGCGGATCTGAGCCAAAATACAAAACACAAAATTAAGGGAGAGGTTGTACCCTTTGCATCTGTAGAAAATCCCATAGATATGACTGCTCAAGCCAGCGATGAGGACTATGATGGGGTTATCGCTGCACTGGATGAGGACACCAATGTGGATGCAATTTTGGTCTATGCACTATTCCAGACTCCACTTATAAGCGAGAAATTGGTTGATATAATAACAAAATGGCATCGCGAGGGAAATAAGCCCATTGTGGTTGGTACCATAGGAAGCGAGTTTGCACTTAATATGATGAGAAGATTTGAGAGAAATCGGGTACCTGTATATCCAAGTATTGAGAGAAGTGTTAAGGCCCTTCGGGTTTTGAGAGACCGTGCGTTAATGCTTGATTATCTGGAGGTGACCAAATGAACGAGTTTGAAGCAAAATTATTATTAAAGCGATACGGTATAGATGTGCCATCCGGTGCATTGCTTCAAAATTTGAAAGATGTGGATAATCTTAACTTGGAATATCCTCTTGTTGCAAAGGTTGTAAGAGAAGATATTCTTCACAAAAGTGATGTAGGCGGAGTTATACTCAACATAAACAGCAAGGAGGAATTGATTAAAGCGTTTAACACATTACATAATAAATTCTCCTCGCCAGTGCTCGTAGAGGAAATGCTCTCCGGTGGAGTAGAGGTAATAGTGGGAGTTCTCAAGGACTCCACATTTGGCCATGCAATCATGTTCGGTCTGGGAGGAATATTCACAGAGGTATTCAGAGATGTAACATTCAGGGTAATTCCCATAAGTCGAAAGGATGCAGAGATTATGCTCTCAGAGATAAAGGGCAAGAAAATTCTCGAGGGTTACCGTGGAATTAAGGTGAGTAGAGATAGCCTTGTGGATCTACTCCTAAAAGTATCCCACCTTGTGGAAGAAAATCCCCAAATTGAAGGAATGGACCTAAATCCTGTGCTTGCCAGAGAGAAGGATTGCGTGGTGTTAGATGCAAAAATTATCACAGGCGACAGAGTTAAGTAACCTAAAAAAATTCCCCAAACATGGAGACCATAACTCTAGGAGGTCTATGGGGCTGGTACTACCCTGGAGACAAAGGCACTGTGATTATGATACACGGCCTTTTATCATCCCATTTAGAATTTTTTGAGTACCCTGAAAGAATAAATGGACATGGATATGGAGTTTTGGTTTTAGATCTCGAAGGTCATGGAAAAAGTGGAGGTAAAAGAGGCTATGAAAGCATAGAAAAGAATATAGAAGTACTTGAAAAATGGATAACGTATCTCAAGGACTCCGGAAATTTAAAAAAACCTCTTATTCTCCTGGGTCATAGCCTTGGTGCAGCCACAGTGATTTATGCCCTTGCACAGGGAATTGGAGACATAGGTGTGGCCATAGCACCTCCATCTTCCATAAAGGAGGAATTAAGGGTGGGAGAACGTATATTTTTACCGCTAATTTACATATTTGGCAAACTATGGGAAATTATTACAGGAAATGATTTCTATCTTAAATATCGAGTCAACTATGAAATTCTTTACACTGATGAGAAGATAGCAGAAAAGGCAAAAAGCATGAATTTTCTAGGTAATAACCTCTGGATAGGTTCCTATAAGCCACTGATGTCCGTAGATACTGTTTCACAGGCAAGAAAAGTGAAAAGGCCCTGCATGATTGTAATACCCACAGATGATAAGGTAGTAAACCCACAGAATGCAAGAAAAGTTTATGATGCACTCAATGGTCCAAAATTTCTTTACCTAGCCAAGGGTTATGGACACTCTGTAATGGGTGAGGACTTGGGAGAAGTTTTATCCGCAATAATTAGATACATTGAGAAACAAAGAAATAATTAGAAGTGTATAATACCTGCGTGGAGGAAATAACTTTAGGCAACATCACACTAACAAGATACTTCATGCTCTATCTCGAAGAGTATGAGACCGCAGTTATGGCAGATTTTCATCTCGGCTATGAGGATGTAATGGCCCAGAAGGGTTTATTTCTACCAAAACTGCAGTACAGGTATATTACCGATATCGTAGAAACTATACTGGACAAATACACTCCAAAAAAATTCATAATTGATGGAGACTTAAAACACAAATTCTCTCGCAATATGCCACAGGAATGGGGTGAGATTGAGGATATGTTAGATTTGCTCACTGAGCATACAGAGGTTATACTTATAAGAGGCAATCATGATAACTTTCTGAAAAGCATACTGAAAAGGAGAGGTCTTGAACTTCATGAAAAATACACATTGGGAAAATTTGTATTTGTCCACGGTCACAAAGATATAGATATCCCTGAAGGTAAGGTGCTTATCATTGCCCACGAACATCCATCTGTTACGCTGAGAGATGATATCCTTGCCACATTGAAACTTCCCTGCTTCCTTTACTCCAAACGAATCATCGTGCTTCCAGCCGTGAGTCTATATGCCTTGGGAACGGATATCACAAAAAACGAGTTCATATCCCCTATACTCACAAAAAATCCAATAAACTTTGAAGTCTATGGCATAGATGAAAACAAAGGTCTTATACATCTCGGCTCTCTGCACACATTACTACATAGCCTGTAAAGCAAAAAATAAAAAGAAAATTTACTCAGTAAGATTCATTCTTCTTTTAATTATGAACACCGCAACTATAAGGCCAATGAGAATCAATGCAAGGAAGGAAAATTCCGGTATATAAACTCCAGCAATTGGATAGAAATCCTTAGAACTGCCCGGACCATCAATTAAATATGGCTCATCCACTATGCCATCATTGTCATCATCAGGTCCTGGCCAATCTTGCCAGTAATTGCCTTTAACTGTACCATTCCAGTAATTGACTCCATCATCATAGGCCTGGATATGCGCGGAGTCATAAGTATCTCCACTTCCATGGTTGTAGTAAAACTCATTGCTGTATATCCTTATTCTTTTAGAGCCCATGACAGATATCCCATAACCCGTAGAATTTCCAATTTTATTGAGATATACACTTAAATCAGAAGAATCAGATACTGAGATTCCATCTCTTTTTGTCGCATCGATTGTGTTTGAATATATCGAGTCATCATCCTCATTAGATATAGTTATACCTCCTTCACTTCCTCCACTTATTGTATTGTCCCATACCTTATTAGATCCTCCGTTTAAAAGCCTTATCCCAAGGTCATTAAGATGCAAGGTGTTTTCATCTACCTTTATTCTATGTGAAGAGTAAACACTTATCCCATACACAGAATTATGGAAAATCTCATTGTTTGATATATCGCTATCATCTGCGTACATTAATGAGATTCCCGTGTAATCATAGGAGCAGTTATTTGTATCCACAAAATTGTTATCCCCTTCTATAAATATGCCATCCTGGTTGTGCAGGCATATATTGTTCTGAACCTTGTTATTATCAGAGTGCCATAACTTTATCCCATTATGGGTATTCCATTTACAGATGTTATTCATAATCGTGTTATCTTGGGAATCAGATACATAAATGCCATCTCCGCCATTTCTGTAGAGTTCGTTGCTATTTATGGTTATGGTTGAGGAATGTTCTATAAAAATTCCATATATGCTGTAGGATAGATTGCTATTTAGAACGCTTATTTTGGAAGAGTATGCAACGATTATTGCCCATGAAGTATTTGCCATATTCACATTATTTACAGTCAAATCCGTTGCATTGGCCAGTATAATTTGACCTGCATCTGGAGATATTGTTGCCCCATTACCTGTGTAGTTTTTATAATAATAAACAGGCTTATCGTTCACAGTATTTGTTGTATCTATATTTTGCGAAGTGTAAGTTTTTATATCTCCATTGAAGTCAAAACCGCTGTGATAGATTCTATTCTTCTTGAAATCGTTGTCTTGTGCAGCAAGGTATGTATATCCATAAATTTTCAAGGGATTGTTTGTAAGAGTGTTATTTGTCACGATGTTGTGGCTATGCTCGTAAATTAATATACCATCCTGATCATTGTCGTATACCTGATTGTCATATAGTGACACATAATCGCTGTTAACTTCAATTCCCGCTGTATTGTCGTAAGCCTGGTTATCTGATAAATAAATTATGCTGCTACCCACCAGGGAAATTCCGTAGATATTGGAGTTAACAATATTATTTACAATACTCCCATAGGTCACGTTGGTGAGAAGGATTCCAGCACCCCTAAAATACTGATTACCCTGAGAATTTTGCACATTGTAAATGAGGCAATTTCTTATGGTAAAATGAAGTGTTGTATTTCCTATGTAGATTCCATAGGAGTATCCCACGGCATTTATCTCATATTTCTCTATTATATACGGGTCAAAGAGAGAGCCACTTCCGCTCCATCCCTCTGCGGCAGCCATATGTTGCATGGCAGAATCACTGTTTATTCTGAATGGATCATGAATAGTGTATCCTCTCTCCTCAAGAGAAGAATATGCGCTTACATTTAGAGTCGGTATAAGGAGACCAAAAAGGATTAAAATAGCCAGAATACCAACTCCTCCCCATTTCAAATACGATTTTTCCATGTAATTACCC
>WALG01000098.1 GCA_015522955.1 DHVE2 group archaeon | reverse complement strand
GTAGAAAATGATATCCTCCCAGCATGGGTAACGAATCAGATGAGATAGACTCCATGCTCAGAGAGATGGGCATTAACTCATGGGAAGAACTCTTCGCCGATATCCCTAAGGAAGTGAGAAAGGATGGTATAAACATACCCCCAATGGAGGAATATGAACTCTATCGTCTCTCAAAGGAACTGGCACACAAAAACATGGACTTTTTCCGCATGCCAAATTTTCTGGGTGCTGGAAACTATTTTCACTATATACCACCAGCGGTTATGGAACTCGCTGCCCGCTCAGAGTTCTACACCTCCTATACTCCATATCAGCCAGAGGTTTCACAGGGTATGCTTCAGGCCATGTTTGAGTATCAGAGTCTTATAGGTGAGTTAACCGGGATGGATGTGGCCAATTCATCCATGTACGATGCTGCCACGGCCCTGGGTGAGGCGGCACGAATGGCGCACAGAATAAACAGGCGTATGGAAATACTGGTTCCCGAGAACCTTTACTGGGAAAAGGAGAGCGTGCTCAAGAATTACATAGTTGGTCTAGGAATGAGAATTAGAAAATACAAACTGGACTCTAAGGGGAAGATAGACCTCAATTCTTTGGAGGAAAATATGAGTGATGATACCTCGGCGGTTTATGTGGAGAATCCCAACTTTTACGGTGTAATCGACGACCATGTGATGGAGGTCAAAGATATTACAGGAAAGGCTATGTTTGTGGTGGGCGTAAATCCTCTTTCCCTCGCTATCCTAAAACCGCCGGGGGAGTATGGGGCAGATATTGTGATTGGCGAAGGTCAGATACTCGGCAATCCCATAAGTTTTGGTGGCCCTCTCCTGGGTATATTTGCCACGCGCAAGGAGTATGTTCGCAAGATGCCTGGACGCATAATTGGAGCCACAAAAGACGCGGAAGGAAGGAGAGCATTTGTTATGGCACTGCAAACCAGAGAGCAGCATATACGCCGTGGCAAGGCTACAAGCAATATATGCTCAAACGAAGCCCTATGCGCACTGTATAGCGTGCTCTATCTTGCATATCTTGGAGCCAATGGCCTCAGGAAGGTGGCGTTGAAAAATATGGAAAACGCAAAACTCCTTATGGAGAAGTTAAGAGGTGCTGGATTCAAAACTCCGCATTTTGATAGCGAGCATTTCAATGAGTTTCTTGTAGATTTGCCCCGTAACCCCCATGAAATTTCCAGAGAACTTGTCAAGCACGGTGTTCATGGGGGCCTACCAATCAATGAAGGCTGTTTCCCTGGTATAGGCAATGCCATGCTTCTATGTACCACGGAGATGCATACTCCCGAGGACATGGATAAACTTGTAAATGCCTTTAAGGAGGTGGTTTAAATGTACAGGCAGGCGAGATATGATGAGCCTTTGCTTAACGAGATGCACAGCGAAGAAAATGAATCTCTCGAGATTCCGCTTCCGCAGAAAATAAGAAGAGAGAAACTGTATATGCCAAATATTCCTGAGCATGAGATGGTCAGGCATTATACGCGTTTATCTCAGATGAATTACGGGGTAGATATAAATATCTATCCTCTCGGCTCATGCACCATGAAATACAACCCCAAATTAAACGAGGAAATAGCAAGGATGTTTCTCTATATTCATCCCTATCAGGAAGAGAGCACTGTGCAGGGTGCACTGCAAATCATGTACGAGTTGCAGGAGATGCTCAAGGAAATCACGGACATGGATGGCTTCACTCTTCAGCCAGCGGCAGGTGCTCATGGGGAGTTCACAGGCATGCTTATAGTCCGTGCTTATCATGAATTGAAAGGCGAGTTGGACAAGCGGCGTAATGTTCTCGTGCCCGACTCTGCTCACGGTACCAATCCTGCAAGTGCATCTATGGCAGGATTCAACGTAATTGAGATTCCTTCCGATGATAAGGGCATGGTGGATCTTGAAGCCCTAGAGGCTGCAACGGACGATACCACTGCTGCATTCATGATTACGAATCCAAATACCCTTGGCATATTTGAGGAAAATATCCTGGAGATTGCAAAGATCATGCATAAAAATGGCTCGCTTTTATATTACGACGGTGCAAATCTCAACGCCATAATGGGAATCACATCGCCGGGCAAAATGGGCTTCGATATAGTGCATCTCAATCTCCACAAAACATTCTCTACGCCCCATGGTGGTGGAGGTCCTGGAAGCGGTCCCGTGGGAGTACGTGGAGAACTTGTGGATTTTCTGCCTGTACCCATCATTGGCTATGACGGCGAGAAATACTACTTGGGTTACAATGTGAAGCATACCATAGGCAAGGTCCGTAGTTTCTATGGCAATTTCGGAGTTCTTGTGAAGGCATGGGCCTATATCCGCAAACTTGGAGGCAAAGGGCTAAGAAACGCTGCAATAAGAGCCGTTGTTAATTCAAATTATTTGAAGGAGAAGATTAAGGATTACTACGAAATACCCTATAAAGATTTAAGGAAACATGAATTTGTTGCTAAGCCTAAAAATGCACGTGCCTATGACGTAGCAAAACGTCTCTTGGATTACGGTGTGCATGCGCCAACTGTGTATTTTCCGCTCATTGTGCATGAGGCCCTGATGATAGAGCCTACAGAAACTGAGACCAAAGAAAATCTGGATAAATTTGCAGATATAATGATAAGAATAGCAAAGGAGAACGAAGAATCTCCAGAACTACTGCATGAGGCACCCCACAACACCGCTGTAGGAAGGGTGGATGATGTGCTTGCCTCTCGAAAGCCTGTCCTCACCTGGAAGATGTATAGGGAGATGAAAGAAAGCGGCCAGGTTGACTATTGAGAAATATTTAGTGAACTCTCTTTCTGAAGATCTTCTTCCTTATCTTTTTTCTGCAATAATAACCAACCTGATTATATAAGTTGCCCATGTTTCAAATTATTGTTGCAATATCTTTGCTCTCAAAAATTCATGCTACTTATTTTGGGGTATAGGGCTCATAGAGATGATGCTCAATTCCTAGAAGATCCAGAATCTTGCCTACAACATAATTCACTATATCCTCCACACTTCTGGGCCTGAGATAGAATGCAGGTACTGGTGGGAGAATCTTAACCCCAAGACTGGCTAAAGTATACATATTTTTCAAGACCACTGCATTAAGCGGAGTTTCTCTAGGCACAAGAATAATATTTCTCCCTTCTTTTAAAGCGACGGATGCCACACGGGTTAGGAGATTATCCGCTATACCGCATGCAATTTTTGAGAGGGTACTTGTGGAGCAGGGTACCACGACGAGCGAATCAAATTTGGTGGTGCCTGAGGCAATATCTGCATCCATTTCCTTATTGCTATAAATTTTTGACGCTAGATTTCTAATATCCTCCTCTCTGTAACTTGTTTCATAGGCCATAATCTTTTTTGCATTCTCAGAGAGAATCAGAGAAACCTCATGACCTTTTAAATTTTCTAGAAGTTTTATACTCAGGATGCTCCCTGAGGCACCAGTAATACCAACGATTATTTTCATAATTCTTATAATGTCGTAACACTTAAATAATATTTTGTTTAGATAACACCTATATACACCTGCATTATAACCCCCTTGGTGATATCCTTGAATATCAACATCTCAATGGTGCTACATTCCGGTGTGGATATGGTTGCATACACAGTTCTCATCATCATTTTACTTGGGATAATTGCTCTGCTCATTAGCAGAAGAACAAAAATATCGTATATACCTATACTCATTATTTTCGGAATTCTAGCAGGGCCAATATTTGGAATTATTGATAGAAAACTTGCGTTGGCGATGTTTGAGTATGTTCGAGTCTTCGGTCTCTTCATCATACTCTTCGCAGAAGGTTATCATCTTTGGCGCTCTCTTTTGGTGAAAAACTTTACTACTATTGCTCTTCTTGATACGGTGGGCCTTTTGATAACTGCTATTCTCGCCGGACTCGCTTTTTCAATGTTATTTCATCTTCCATTTGCTGTGGGATTTCTGTTTGGTGCGATTATATCTGCAACAGATCCTGCAACCCTAATACCTCTTTTCAAACAGCATCATGTGGATAGAGATATAGAGACAGTTATTGTTACAGAATCAATTTTCAATGACCCATTGGGTATAGTACTAACCTCATTGGCTCTTGTTTTTGTTATACCGCAGGCATCCGGTGCCCAGCCTGTGGAAAAACTTGCAGAATACGTGAGCATATATCCCGCAGCATTGCTTTACTTTTTATATCAAATTGGAATGTCTATATTTATAGGTGGCATGGTGGCTTGGGCTGGATATGAGGCAATAAAGAAATTGAAAATTAGAAAATCGCCCTATGTGGAGATTCTAGCACTAGCCCTAGCATTTGGGGGTTTTGTGATTGGAGAAATTGCGGGTGCCTCAGGATTTTTGGTTGCTACAGTTATAGGAATTCTTCTGGGTAATCATGATGATTTCTTTCATGACAACTCTCCCGAAATACAGTATGTAGTAAGATGGCACATGCATTTCAATGACATACTTGCCATGCTTGGAACCATATTCATATTTGTACTTCTAGGTGCAAGTTTGAACGTCTACATGATAACACCTACTATGATTCTCTATGGTACGCTAATCGCTCTCTTCATAGTGTTTGTGGCAAGACCCGTAGCAACCCTAGTTATTCTTCCCAAATGGAAGATAAAAAAGTATCTCTTCATTTCCCTTGAGGGACCACGCGGTGTAGTTCCATCGGCTCTTGCTAGCATGCCTCTGATGCTGGGTATGAGTTATCATAACGCTCAATTGATTCAATGGGGTGAGATTATATTAAGTGCTACCATTATAACGGTCCTTCTTTCGGTAATAATAGAAACTCTTTGGGTTCCATACTTAAAGAAAAAACTTCTTGCCTAATCCAGCATTATTTTTTTATGTTTTAAGCATATACTCTTACAGGTGATAACATGCCAAGAATAGGCATAATTGGTGGCTCAGGAATCTATGGAGTTTTCAATCCTAAAAAGAGCACAAAGGTGCACACACCCTATGGAGTGCCATCGGGAAATGTGGAAATTGGAGAGATAAGTGGTGTGGAAGTTGCTTTTCTACCCCGCCATGGCAAAGGTCATTATATTCCTCCCCACAAAGTGAACTATAGAGCGAATATTTATGCTTTGCAAACTCTTGGAGTTGAGCGCGTTATAGGGGTTAATGCTGTGGGTTCTCTACGGGAGGAATACAAACCCGGGGACACAGTCATCGTTGACCAGTTCATTGATTTCACAAAGAAAAGGGACTACACATTCTATGATGGTCCCAAGGTTGTACATATAAGCATGGCGGATCCTTTTTGCCCTGAGCTAAGAAAGGTGTTCATCGATACTTCCAGATCGCTTGGTTATAGAACCCATGATAAAGGAACATATGTATGCATTGAAGGCCCGAGATTTTCAACACGCGCCGAGAGCCGCATGTTCAGGCAATTTGCGGATATCATAGGCATGACCCTTGTACCCGAGGCTCAATTGGCACGCGAATTGGAGATGTGCTATGTGAACATATCCACCATAACCGATTACGATGTATGGGCTGAGAAGCCTGTAACCACAGAGGAAGTCCTCCGGGTTATGAATGAGAATGAGGAAAAAGTCAAGAAGATTCTGGAAAATGGAATTCCCGAGATTCCAAAAGAACGTAATTGCCCCTGCAAGGACGCTTTGAAGGGCGCTGAAATATGAACGATCACGTTGAACTTGCAAAGAAATCTCTTTTCGCTTTATCCTATAATATCGTTGGAGGAGTAGTTGGCTATGTAACCATGTTCTTTGCCCTTCGTTTGGTAGGACAGGAAGCCTGGGGTATCTATGGCTCGGCTCTTGGTATTGCTGGATTGCTTAGCATCCTTGCAACTTTAGGACTAGATCCAACGCATATAAAAATGATGACTAAACTGAGAGATAAGGCTCAGTGTATGGGTGCCTATCTCCTTCTTAAAACATTGTTTGGATTCATGTTCATAACCGTTTCATTTCTGGGATTTTTTGTAGTGGGCGAATATTTCGGATACAAATTTGAATCGCCTTATCTCGCCCAGGCAGTTTATATTACAATTTTTGGATTTTTCGTGGCCTCGTTGGCGAACATATTTAAAACTACCTACCAGGTTAAACTCAAAGCCCGAAGAACTCTGCTCCCCATGTTTTTACAGCTCCTTGCGCAGGATGTTCTTATTATAATTTTTTCTATTCTGTATTATTTCGGCAGATTATTTCCCCAGGCATATATTGGTGTTCTCTTTGCATATGCATATCTTGTGGGTAATGCTCTAGAAATGATAGTTTATGTTTTCTGGGCCTTCAAAGATAGAATACCTTATAAATTTCCATCTCGTAGGGTATTAAAAGAATACTTGCATTTCACCATCCCCC
>WALG01000097.1 GCA_015522955.1 DHVE2 group archaeon | reverse complement strand
CTGAGATTTTCTTTTTGAGAACTCCGATTGCACGGTCCCTTGTGTATGGGAAATTTTTCTTTAACCTTAAGAGTCGCAATTTTTCATACTCTAACCTCAATCTTAGTTGTGGTGGCAAATCTCTTTTAAGATACCTGTCTATTAACTTCTTTGCCACCCTAAAATTTCCACGCTCAGTTTCATGCATAATATTCTCCGGAAGGGGCACAGTTAGAAATCCCATATCGAGCATAGATGCTTATCTGCATCATACTTTAAAAATTTTTCAGAAGATTTTTTAAATTTTTATCTCTTCCACTATACCTTTTCGCGCCAGAATTTTGGCAATTTTCACGGGAATGTGAAGCACATCCTCCTTGCGTAGGTCCAGATTTCCCTCAGGGAGAGCAACATGAAAGGGCATCTTAACCCTAACCAGTGTCATTCTCTTCTCGGGAATTTTCTCAGGTGCTTCCTCCATTTTCACTTTTTCTTTTTCCCCTGCCTCCCTCCCTTTTTCTGCGGGTTTTATGGTTTCCCTGGTCTCTCTCTCCATATTCTCGGTTTGAAATATCCTGTTACGATGTTTCTCTACAGCACTCTTTATTTCCATATAGAGAATTTTCTCCTCTGGAGTTAAATTTTTAATCTCCCGTTCACCTTTCCATATTGAAAATATGAGTATTTTACGAACTCTGAGAGAGATTATATCATCCAAGGATTTTCTACATTTGTTAATTGTTTCCATTATACGACTTACCCTTTCTATATCCATCTTTTCCACAGATGCACGCGCCTCGGCATGCATTTCCTCAATCTTTTTTATAGTCTCTGGATAGAACTTAGATGGTAATTTTTCCAATTCTTTTCTTTTCTCTCTTTCTCTACGCTTGATTTCCTCCAGTTCCATCAATAAACCCACATTTCTCAATGTATCACCACCTATAAATCTTTTTTGAAACCAAAAAGGGGCACAATTTTAAATAATAATGATGGCAATATACCCATAATGGTGCTCCGCCTCACCGTTCCCGAAAAGGTTCTTGTTCATCTCTATACTTATCGCAAGTATGTGGATAGATACGATTATCCAATGGAGATGACACAGCAGGGCATTGCACAGGCTGTTGGCATATCCGTGACACACATACCCAGAAATCTCAAGAAACTTATGGAGGAGGGGCTTGTAAAGATGAAAAAGGGACATGTAACCGGTAAAAAGAAGAGAGTTGCAGTGTATTTTCTCACACCCTCGGGCATAGCAGAGGCAACCAAGTTGATAGAGGAGATATGTAATACCGAGATTAAGATTGGTAAGGAGTATCTGAAAATCTGTGAGATTAGAAAGGTCACAGGTCTTCCTTATATGGACATTCTAAAAAGGCTTGAAAAGGGAGATATCGAAAATGTACTTCATACAGGAGAGAGAATTATATTTCGTGAGGTTGAGGCAGATATTCGGGATTTTGTAGGTCGAGAAAGAGAATTGAAACTCCTGCAAGAAGGTTACGAGAAGGGCACACATCTTGTGATTATAGGTTCAAGGGGCACTGGAAAGAGTTCTCTAGTTGAAAAATTTCTAAGCATAAACCCTATCACAGATGGCATACTATGGTTTGATGTATATCCAGGAAGAACCTGGAATAGTGTAAAAGCCATCCTCAAAAATCTATTTGGAGAGGAGGATATTCTTCATATCTTGCGAAGAAATAAGATTCTGATAATTTTTGACGGTTATCATAGAGTTGACGATGAATTTGTCAATGCCTTGAATTCTCTTATTCAAGAGGATCTCGGTGACAGCCACCTTATAATAACCATGCTTCCTGAGACTCCCTATTATAACCGATTCTATACCCTCAAAGATGTATCGAAAGGGAGAGTTTTGGAGGTAAGATTAGGAAATCTAAGTTATGAGGAAACAAGATATTTGTTTCCCAAAGTTAGGGAAGACGCTTTTAAAAGAATATACCAGATAACTCAGGGAAATCCACGTCTTCTTGTACTTCTTAAACGTGGAGAACTGGAAGAGACGAATCTCCTAAATCCGGAGATTGTTCACCTTCTAAATTATCTCGTTACCGTGAGAGAGGAGTGACCTTTTTATACGCCCATTTATTTGTGATGCTCCATGAACTTAGAAGTTGCCACTCTTAAACTCTGTGACCACTGTTTGGGCAGATTATTCGGTATGCGGGGGCATGGACTCACAAATTCAGAACGAGGTAGATCCATAAGAGTACTCTATGCCATGGAGAATAACATAGATGTGAATTCCCTCTATCCCGAAAGATGCGAGTTGTGTGGTGGGATATTTGAAAGACTCGATTCGTATGCAAAATACATAACTCAGAGACTCCAAGACTTCGAGTTTGATACCTTTATGATAGGAAGCAGATTCCCCCTAGAGATTCTTGATAAAGAGAAAAAACTACAGGAAAAGTATGGAAAAGATGGGGAGAGCATATCTCGAGAGTTTAACCGGGAACTTGGAAAAAGAGTTGCCGCCCTCGCCGGTAAGGAGGGAGGCACTGAGGACCCGGATATAACAGTAATTGTAGATACCCGATACGATTCCTTAGAAGTCGAGGTTAAACCCCTTCTAATTTACGGCCGGTACCGGAAACTGGTGCGTGGAATTCCCCAGACAAAATGGCCCTCGGGAAAGTACAAGGAGAGTGTGGAGGATATAATAGCCAATGAGGCTATGAAACTCAGTGGCGGTGAGGCTCATGCACTGCACGGTATGGGACGTGAAGATATAGATGCCCGTATGCTTGGAAACGGGAGACCTTTCATACTGGAAATTAAAAGACCACGGAGGAGAAAAATTGATCTCAGGGTTCTTCAGGAAGAGGTTAATAAATCGGAGAAAGTTGAAATCTTCGCGCTGAGATTTGCAGAGAGAGGAGAAATCGTCACACTGAAATCTGCGGAGCCGAAGAAGAGATACAGGGTAGGAATCCTTGTGGATACATCTGAGAAAGAACTGAAGGATGCACTCGCATCTCTTAAGGGTAAAATAAAACAGAGAACACCCATACGCGTAAGACATCGCCGTGCCGATAAGATAAGGGTACGGGAAATTTACAATATCAAACTTATTGGAAGAGAGGGAGATGCATGGGTAGTAGAGGTACTTGCACAGAGCGGTACATATATTAAGGAACTCATGCATGGAGACAAAGGAAGAACCGTTCCCAGTCTTGCGGAAAAATTGGGAAAAGATGTCAGCGTGAAATTTCTTGATGTTATAGAAATACTGGATAAAAACTAAACAGATAAAAACTCTTCCGGGGTTTCGATGAATCCCTTAATGTAAGTGTTAAGACCTGCAAGATCTTTTCCTGGACTTTCTCCTTTGAGTTTCTCGATAAACAGCAGGGAGGTGAGATGTACTCTGTGGGGTACCATCCACTCATTTTTTGCACCGCTGCTCTTTATACCTTTGGCCATCATAAGCATTTTTTTGCGCACGTTTTCCCCTATCCATCCTATATCCTGATAGTATTTGAGCAACGTTTCAAGGTTCTTGTGGTCCACCTGCTGCAACAGATAGGCAAGCCATCGAAGCACCAGCGCCTGAGTTTCCACGTTATCACTGAACTCGTTAAGGAGCATGGTGCTCACCACAGTTCCATATATTTTGTGGTATACGTGGATGGAG
>WALG01000096.1 GCA_015522955.1 DHVE2 group archaeon | reverse complement strand
CTCTAAAACACTTGATTTTTGAGTATTAATCTTTTCGAAAAAGAAATAATTAATAGGGATGGTTGAATTCTCCCCATATGGCTCTGAGACAGCCCATAGTGAGCGTGCTCGGTCACGTGGATCACGGGAAAACTACCCTGCTTGATAGAATTCGGGGGACCTCTGTGGCCCAAAGGGAGGCTGGAAAAATAACACAACATATTGGTGCCACAGAGGTGCCCATAGATGCCATTTACCGTATATGTGGAAACCTCATAAAAAAGAAATTCAGGGTTCCTGGCCTACTTTTTATAGATACTCCTGGTCATGAGGCTTTCACAACACTCAGAGCCAGAGGTGGAGCACTTGCTGACCTTGCTGTTCTTATAATAGACATTAACGAGGGACTCATGCCACAAACAATTGAGTCTATAAAAATACTGCGTAGATACAAAACACCTTTCGTTATAGGTGCCAACAAAATTGACCTTATTTTTGGATGGAAGAACTCGGAGGGCGAACCATTTATCACAGCCATAAAGAAACAGAAGGATAAAGTTCAGGAGACTCTGGATGAAAAAATATACTCCATTGTGGAAAAGATGTATGAGATGGGCTTTTCGGCTGAACGCTACGATCGCATCACGGATTTCACTCAGAATGTTGCAATAATACCTATGAGTGCTAAACTGGGGGTGGGTATTGCGGATCTTTTAATTGTACTTGTGGGGTTGGCTCAGAAATTTTTGGAGAAAAATCTGCGTACCGAGGGAGGTCCTGGAGAGGGAACAATTCTTGAGGTAAAGGAAGAGCGTGGACTTGGGAAAACTATAGACGTGATTGTCTACTCAGGAACTTTCAGGAAAGGAGATACAATAGTGGTAGGTAGCACTGGAGAGCCTATTGTAACCAAAATAAAGGCAATTCTAAAACCTAAACCCCTGGACGAAATGCGAGATCCCAGGGATAGATTTCTCAATGTTGAGGAAGTGCATGCTGCTGCAGGAATAAAAATTGCCGCACCCAATCTGGAAAATGCCCTTGCAGGCTCGCCTGTTCTCGTGGCTCAAGATAATATAGAGGAACTCATAGAAAGAGTAAAGAGAGAAATGGGGATACATATAGAACTCCAAGAGGAGGGTGTAATAATCAAGGCTGATGCTTTGGGTTCTCTGGAGGCATTGGCCTTTGAACTTAAACAGGAGGGAATACCTATAAAAAAGGCTGATATTGGAGATATATCAAAACGAGATATAATTGATGCTCAAACCATAGGAAACCCGCTATATCGTGTGATTCTGGGCTTCAATGTTAGAGTTCTTCCTGAGGCGGAAAAAGAGGCCTCAAAGGTCAATATAATTACTAATAATGTTGTATACAAGATTATAGAAGACTATCTTAAATGGGCTGAAGAGAAAAAAATGGAAATGGAGAAAGAGAAGAGATTGGAGATTACATTTCCAGGTAAATTCAAGGTTCTCCCCGAATATATATTTAGGCTCAGTAAACCTGCCATTGTAGGCATACGTGTTCTTGGAGGTAGGATTCGTGTAGGACAGCGCATTTTACGTGAGGATGGTCGGGTCGTTGGGAGGATAAAGAGTATAAGAAAGGAGGATGCCAATGTTGTTGAGGCAATAATGGGTGAGGAGGTTGCAGTAGCTATTGATGATGTTACCGTTGGTCGTCAGATAAAAGCAGAAGAGATCTACTATATTGACATCCCTGAGGATCATGCTAAAAAATTATTCAAGATGGATTTAAGTTACGATGACAGGGAAGTTCTCGAAGAAATAGCAAAGATAAAAAGGAAGGAAAAGCCTTTCTGGGGATTATGAATTTTAAAATGCAGGTCGACCTGGGATCTAGGTAAACTTTGTTTTTCTCTTCTTTGGGATAAAGCATCTTTCTTAGGAACCACCAGCATTCTCGAGACCTACTGGAACCAAAATTAAGGGAGAAACTAGTAGCGTGACTGCGAGTTAGTCCCGAATGGGACATAACGGTAGGTGTCTTCTCATAGTGGACTGGTAGGAGGAGCATTTTTGATGAAACTAAGTCCGATATACAAGCGATGCGAGTGGACCGGGCGGGATTTGAACCCGCGACCTCCACATTGCGAATGTGGCGATCTTCCGGGCTGATCTACCGGCCCTTTATGGGAGAGATTTTCACTACTTATAAAAATGTTGTGGCTTGTTTTTGCACGAAAGTTCTATTCTCAAATAAAAAATGGTAAAAATTACTCAGAGCGAATCTCAGTTTTTATCTTTCTTTTCCATGCCACCAGAACCAGAGAAGGTTTTTTAGCAATTGGCCTATGCCAAACATTGGATAGGACTACATGGAAATCAAGAGGCTTGAGATGATACACTTTCTCCTCCTCTTGTATATCTATGTCTCCTTCAATGAGAAGGACAAATTGCTCTCCATCATGTCTATGGAATGGATATTCTCCATAATACTTTACCAGACGGATAACGATACCATTTACATGGCCTAGAATATCCTGCATCCATGGTCTATCAAGTTTCTTCCCTATTTCCAAAAGGTTCATAGAAATAAAAAGTAATGGGGGTATTAAAAACTATTCCTTTTCTATCAGAAGGTCAATAAAATGCCGTAAATGACTTGCCAGGGCAGGATTATCCGTGTAGCCGCATGCATTTAACTCAGGTGCTGCCAGGAATGCTCTTTTGTTGTCGCATACAATATCTGTGGCTATGAGTCCGTTTCGGCGGTAAACAATCACACTTTCTGGAACTCTTTGGTTTGGTGTGGTAACCACAACTATCCTAACTCCCCGATTAATAGCTCTTTCAATATTTTTAGCCAGAATTTTTCTGATTTCAAACATTCGAGGTGTAGATATAATTATTTCATTTTCTGCAGAATCTATCATTTCTGCTATTTTCTTCATAACCTTCTCTTTACCATAGATTGTATAAACAAGTTGAGGTTCGCCTTTATCCTTGAAGATATCCTCCACAAACTGTAATTTTTCAAAGAGTTCCTCAATCTCTCCGATTATGCGTTCCTTTAAAATATCTAAATCCTCGGGTTTATACATCTTTGGACGACCTTTGGAAGAAATTACAAATCCCTTTTCCTCCAGACTTTCAAGCACTTTGTACGCTGAGGTTCTAGGTATTCGTGCATTTTCGGCGATTGTTTCTGCGGAACCAACTCCCAGAATAATCAAGGCGAGGAATGCTCTGGTTTCATAAACAGAGAGTCCAAGTTTCTGAAGTGCATTTACGATATTCTGGTACTCTTCCATAGGGTCTTCAAGATTCATGATGGATTATAAACAAACATATATTTGTGTTCTTCTATTACCCCATCATGATAGATTATTTACGTTTTCGTTGTATTGTTCATGCTACAGAGGATCCCGAGAAAGTTAAAAAGGCATTTCTCTTTATCACTGGAGGGGATGAAATGAATGTGAAAAGAGAGAAAGGCTATTATGGCAATGAGATTCTCATCTATGAACATGAGATAAAGAAAAAGAATGAAATTGAAAAATTTTGGAAAAGAATGAAATCCTTTGGGGTGGCGGAGGAAATAATACCCATGCTGGATGAGATAGTAGATTCTCATGGTGCTTTATATCTAAGATTTGATAAACAGGAGGCGTATCTGGGACGGATTGCTATAGCAACACACGGGGATGTAATAGCTATGAGAGGTAAAATAAAGAG
>WALG01000095.1 GCA_015522955.1 DHVE2 group archaeon | reverse complement strand
ATGTATACCTGTATATTTTGTCCACCAGCGCTTAAATAAGGAACACTTACAGATGCCGTATAATATCTAGCTGTATTATAGTCTCCAGTAATATCGCCAACAACCTTAAATTCTTCATTTGTCATCCTTACCGGTTTTAGTGTGTAATAATATACTGGAATAGTCCAGGAAATATAACTTTGTACATCTAGGTGTGCTCCTGCACCCAGCACTTGCACTGATTCTCCACCACTTATGGCAAATCCATAGGTTACAGTACCTCCATATTCCTCTTTTATAATGGAATTTGGGAGATAACTATCAATTCGACTCTGGGAATCTCCACTTTTAGGATTGTACATCTTTATGGTAACTGTATGATGATCATTATTTCCATCTTTCAATCCCCAGTTATGATGATCTGCAGGGGACTGATATACCTTCAGTGTATACAGAAGTGCAACCCCATAGGGGGACATTGGATAATCTGGATCTTCATATGCATCAATTACTACTTTTAGTGTATTTCCATGACTATCTGATCTTTGTTTAATCTCATAAGTAATGAACTGGGCATTTCCATGCGTCTCTGCGAATCCACCTGCGCTAACTGGGGGAGCGAGTGTCAGAAGTAAGAGGGCTATTGTAGCAACAAAGCCAAATAAGTTTATGATATTCCTATTTTTCATAGGATAGATATATCCTAAATGTATATAAACTTTACTGTTATATGTACCTTGTCGCATAAAAGAGAGAGAACATAAAATAGGATGAGAGATTTATAGAGTCATGTTTGAGAAAGGAGGATGAAGAGGATACAATGAGAAACTGGTGAAGAGGGAGAGGTTTTGATAGACCTAGAATTTTTAGAGAATATAGATGGAGAGTTAAAGATGATGAATAAAAGAAAGAGAGGCAAGCCGTACAGGTATGGTGAGAGTTTGTTTAAATTTGTTGGATATCCGTATGCGTTTGTAAGGAATTATCGCATTCTTGAGGGCATTGCAGAGAACTGTTTTAATTCCTTTTTCCCTGTAGTGCTTGGCGATCTGCTTACACTTCTTGGCTTATTCCATGCATGCTCACCATGTGCTTTTGGTAAACTGTGAGTAACTACATCATTTTCAATGTGCTTCTCATCCCATTTCTCAGTTTATACTATTACTCATACACCATGCCAATATAAAAGACGAATTTTTCCAGATACGCTGTAGCAAAATGCGAAACGAAAAGAATAATAAGGTGATGAAAAATACCCATACCATCATGCCACAGATATCTAAAGAGAAGGTGCGGGAATTAAAATTGAGAGCAAATGAAATACGAACCTGGGTTATAAAAATGGTGTACACTGCACAATCCGGACACCCCGGTGGTGCTCTAAGCGCTGCAGATATCTTAGCCGTGCTCTATTTCCATGAGTTGCGGATTGACCCGAAAAATCCGGAATGGCGTGAGAGAGATAGATTCGTTCTAAGCAAAGGTCATGCCTCTGCTGCATACTATGCAGCCCTGGCCATGCGCGGGTTTTTCCCGGAAAACGAGTTACTCACATTTCGCAAGATTGATTCTTTCCTCCAGGGCCATCCATCTCTCATTGTTCCCGGTGTGGATATGTGCACCGGTTCCCTGGGCCAGGGACTAAGCGCGGCAATAGGTATGTCTCTGGCCGCCAAACTTGATGGTATGAATTATAGGGTATATGCTCTTCTGGGAGATGGCGAAGTGGAGGAGGGAAATGTATGGGAGGCTGCGCTCACCGCTGCAACCCGAAAACTGGATAATCTCGTAGCCATCGTGGATCGCAACAAAATACAACTGGATGATTTCACGGATAAAATGGTGGTCCTTGACCCACTGGAAGAAAAATGGAACGCCTTTGGATGGAAGGTGCTTAGCATAAATGGCCATGACATTGTTCAGATTATACGCGCTTTGGATGAGGCTAGAAAAACAAAGGATAAACCCACTGTGATCATTGCCCATACAGTAAAGGGTAAAGGGATCAGTTACATGGAAAATACCGCCAAATACCATGGTAAGCCACCCCAGAATGAGGAAGAATATAAACTCGCTCTAAAAGAACTTGAGGAAGAGAGGCGAAGAATATGAACTGGGAATACGAATCTCCAAGGAAAGCGTATGGGGAAACCCTTGTGGAACTTGGAAAAGAGAGAGAGGATATCGTGGTTCTTGATGCTGATTTAAGCACCTCCACAAAAACTGCGATGTTCGGCAAGGAGTTTCCACACAGATTTTTCAATGTTGGGTTGCAAGAACAGAACATGATGGGCATCGCTGCAGGTCTCGCACGATGCGGCAAAACAGTATTTGCATCATCCTTTGCAGTTTTCGCCACAGGCCGTGCCTACGATCAGGTGAGGCAGAGCATAGCGTATCCTAACTTGAATGTCAAAATCGTGGCTACCCATGGTGGCGTTACAGTAGGCGAGGATGGGGCATCGCATCAGATGATTGAAGATATCGGACTTATGTGTGGATTGCCAAATATGCGTGTTATAGTTCCAGTGGATTCGCACGAGGTTCGCCGTGTGATAAGATTCGTCGCCTCACAAGATGGCCCCTTTTACGTTCGACTTACCCGTACCGCTTTACCCAACCTCACCTCAAAGGATGATGAGTTTGTTTTCTCCCGAGGCACATTGATGCGTGATGGCTCCGATGCGACCATCATAGCCACGGGGATTGAGGTTTCTTACGCTCTTCTTGCCACTGAAATTCTGAAGAAAGAGGGTTACGACATTCGCGTGGTAAATATGAGCACCATAAAACCCATCGATAAGGGGATAATTATCAAAGCCGCGAAAGAAACCGGTGCGATAATGACCGTGGAGGACCATAACATTTACAACGGTCTGGGCTCTCGTGTGGCTGAGGTACTGGTAGAGAATTATCCCGTACCGATGCGTCGGCATGGAATGAGAGATGTATTTGGAAAGAGTGGTAGGTGGGATGCTTTGCTTGAGCATTATGGAATGGACGAGAAGGGCATCGCCAGAGAGATGCGGGAATTTTTGAAGGAGGTGAAGAAATGAAGATATTTATTGATACGGCAAAAATTAGCGAAATTCGTGAGGCAATCTCCTGGGG
>WALG01000094.1 GCA_015522955.1 DHVE2 group archaeon | reverse complement strand
CATTTAGGGATATGAACGCTAAGTTCAGTTCAGATTTATTGGAAATCTTTCAGAAACATCTGCTATCTACTTTTACTCAACTTCCTCCTATTTTTATTTAAGTTAAAAAATGTTAAGTTGGACTCACGTTAAATACATTTTTGGAAATGACCTGAAAATTTTAAATATTTCCCGGGTATCAATTAACCATGAATGAGGTGAAGGCCCACGTATATTTCAGTGGCCGTGTTCAGGGAGTATTTTTTAGGGCATTCACTCGCGAGAATGCTTCAAAACTTGGTATTCGAGGCTGGGTTCGAAATCTATCCGATGGTCGGGTGGAGGCTGTGTTTGAAGGTCCCAAAGATAAGGTTGAGAAACTCATATATCTGTGCAGATACAAGCATCCCTATGCAAGGGTGGATGATGTGGAGATAGAATATGGGAAGCCTGAGGGATACGGAGATTTCCGGGTGAGATACTGATGATTACCCTTACCACAGATTTTGGATATGAGGACCACTATGTGGCGGTGATGAAAGGTGTGATATATGGTATTAATCCAGATTCAAGGGTTGTGGACATAACCCATGGGGTGCGGAGACATGATATACGGCATGCTTCCTATATTCTCCGCTGTATCTTACCGTATTTTGAAAATGCAGTTCATGTATTTGTGGTGGACCCCGGTGTGGGTACAGAGCGCAAAAGTATAGCAGCAAAACTTGCCGGAAACTGGTTTGTGGGCCCGGATAATGGGATACTTACTCTGGTGAAGAATGAAGTAAAGGAAATTTATGAGATAGAAATTGAGGCAAAGAGCACCACGTTTCATGGCCGGGATGTATTTGCTCCTGCTGCTGCAAGGATAGATATGGGTGACTTATCATTTCTGCGCAGAATTGATGATTTTGTAACATATCCCTATGAGGAGGCAAGGCGGGTAGGTTCTCAAATTGAGGGTTATATAATCCATGTAGACCATTTTGGAAATGTGATAACGAATATACCTGCGGATATGCTTGGAGATGCAAGGAGAATAATTCTCAAAGGAAAAATACTTAGATTCTTGAAATCATACGGTGAGGCATCCGTTGGAGAACTCATTGCTCTCATAAATAGCGAGAATCTTCTGGAGTTTGGAGTGAATCAGGGTTCCGCATGGGAACGATTGAGTCTCTCTCCCGGAGATAAAATAATCATAAAGATAATACCTTAAGAAGATTCCATCAGAATATCAGCACTTTTTAGAAATGCTTCAGCCTGCTCCTGATAACTCTTGTATCTTTCAAAGTACTCTGCCGCTCGAGCCTTGTGGTCTGCCATCTTCTCCACAATCTCGGTCTGTTTCTGACGGTAATGGCTTATTCGAGATTGAACCGCAGAGATTTTTGTTTGAAGTTTTGCAATCTTTGCTCTCAGCAATTCAGTTTTTTTAAGGGATTGTGTTGAATTTAACATATCCTGATATGCGGAAATTTTTCTCTTTAAATCCCTTATTTTCTTCTTCTCGAAGTTCTCTTTTTCCCTGTATTTCGCTTTTTGGGCTTGATATTTTGCCACTTTTTCCATCTCTCTTTTGTATTTCTCGTGGTGCAGTGCCGCCTTTTTCTTGTACTCCGCGGCCCTATTTCTCAATCTTGTGGCTTCTTTATATCTGAAAAGGTGGTCCTTCTTCTCATAAGCCTCATGCCGGGTAGAGGCCTCAATTTCACCGTAGGCAGCCTCCTTTTGGTCCTCCTCAAATAATTCTGCCCCTTTATCCTGCTTTTCCTCCATCAACTCACCTTGGTGAAGATATGCGCAGGAGGGTAAATAAATGTTGCGATAGTTATCAAGAAGTATTAATAACGCAAAGTGCATGCTCCATTATGGCCGTATGTCCTCTGGATTATCGCTATGGGCGAGAGGTTGTGAAGAACATATTTTCTGAGAAGCAAAAATTGAGATATATGCTTCAGGTGGAACTGGCTCTTCTCAAGGCCGAAGCCTCGCTAAGTATAGTTCCTGAAGAATGTATTTCTGTGGTTTCTCAGGCAATAGAAAGGGTAGAACTCTCAAGGGTAAAGGAGATTGAATCAGAGATAAAGCACGATGTGATGGCCGTGGTGAAAGCCCTTGCAGAGAGTTCTGGAGAGTGTGGAAAATATATTCACCTTGGTGCCACCAGCAACGATATAATTGATACAAGCACAGCGCTACAACTTAAGGAATTCTTCAATATTTTGGAGAATGATTTAATGGAGTTCGAAGGAGTTCTTGCCTCCCTGGCCCGAGAGCATCGGAATACTGTGATGCTTGGTAGAACCCATGGCCAGGCTGCCGTGCCGGTGACATTTGGATTAAAGATGGCAGTGTTCTTAGCAGAGATAATGAGACATCATGAGAGGCTTGAGGAACTCAAAAAAAGACTCCTTGTGGGAAAAATGATGGGTGCCGTTGGCACAGGGGCTGCTCTGGGTAAGAATGCACTGAGAATACAGCAGATGGTTATGCAAGACCTTGGCCTTGGATACGAGGAGGCACCCACCCAGATCATTGGCCGTGATAGATATGTGGAATTCATCTCCTTCATGGCCTCTCTTGCCACGTCCCTTGAAAAATTTGCCACGGAGATAAGAAATCTCCAGAGAAGTGAAATAGATGAGGTGCAGGAGAGATTTGAGGAGGAAAAACAGGTAGGTTCCAGCACCATGGCCCATAAACGCAATCCCATCACCGCCGAGAATATATGTGGTCTTGCAAGGGTTATTCGAGGTTTTCTTATACCTGCGCATGAAAGCGCCATTCTCTGGCATGAAAGGGATCTCACAAACTCTTCCGCAGAGAGGTTCATAATTCCCCATGTATGCATCCTTATGGACGACATTATTGTTAAATCTATAAATCTGTTCCGGAATCTGGTGGTAAAAAAAGAGAATATGCTGAGAAACCTTCGTGCTCATGAGGAGGTAATGGCTGAGCGTGTTATAATGTATCTTGTCTCCAAGGGCTGGAGCAGGCAGGAAGCCCACGAGGCGGTGAGAAAATTGGCCATGAAACCCGGAAAATTCCGTGATAACCTGCTTGCGGATGATAAAATAGGTCCCTTGGTAAGAGAGGAGATAGATGCTATTCTTGATCCGCTGCAATATACGGGGGTAGCAGGTGAGATTATAGATCATGTGCTTAAAAAACTGAAAGTATAAATTTTTATACGTTCTATCTTTTTGGGGGAATATGAAAGGTCTGATTCTTGCGGGAGGATATGCCCGAAGACTTGCTCCCATTACAGATTTCATTGCTAAACCTCTTCTTCCAGTTGGCGGAAAACCAATAATTGAATGGATTGTGGAAAAGATTAGCAATGCGGGCATAAATGAGATAATTATCTCAACCAATTCCTATTATCAGAGCCAGTTTGAATACTGGATTAAGTGTATGAAATATAAAGATATAGTCCCACATCTCCTCATTGAACCTACCACCAAGGAAGAAGAAAAATTTGGTGCTATAAAGGGTATTAAGTACGCAATGGATAAATTTGGGAAAGATGAGTACCTCGTAGTTGCAGGTGACAATTTCTTTGATTTTTCCCTAAAAGACCTTGTTAATTTTTATCGCGTGAAGAAATCGCCTGTGATTGCCGTTTACGATGTAGGGCATAAAGAAAAGGCAAAGAGGTATGGAGTTGTCTCCCTTGATTCCGAGTCACGGGTTATTGAGATGGAAGAAAAACCGAAAACTCCAAAGACTACATGGATAAGCACTGCCTGCTATGTGTTCCCTCCTAGAATATATGAAATGCTTGAGGCGTATCTCAATGATAACAACAACCCTGACAGCCCCGGATACTTCATCTCATGGCTTTCCAAAAAAATACCTGTGTATGGGCTGGTGTTCAGGGGTGCATGGCATGACATAGGCAATATCGACGAATATCGCACAGTGTTCAGCACATATCTCTCCGTTTAACCATATTGATTACCAATATTTTTACCATATTGGTATCATATCTGGTCTGAAAAAACCCTTTATTTCCCGTGCTCTATACTTCTAATTACCCGCGTCGGGGGATAAGAGGTGACTATAATGAAAGTGATAAAAAGGGATGGAAGAATTGTTGGATTTGATTCGGAGAAGATATACGCTGCTATCTGGAAAGCCATGGAGAGTATAGGAGGTTACTCGCCAAATGATGCCAGAGATGTTACAGAGAAAGTATTGGAAAAAATAAGGGCACAGGGAAAAGATGAAATTGAGGTTGAGGAGATTCAAGACATGGTAGAAGAATCTTTAATGCTCGCTGGATATGTGCAGGTTGCCAAGGCATATATTCTCTACAGGGAGAAGAGAAAGAAGATAAGAGAAGCCAAGAAAATTCTGGGTGTTCAGGACGATCTCAAACTTACGGTTAACGCAATTAAAGTTTTAGAGGCAAGATATCTTTTAAAGGATGAAAATGGAAATATAATTGAGACTCCTCGCCAGATGTTTGAGAGAGCCGCCAGATATCTTGCTCTTGTGGATATCTTCTACCAGCCAGATATTTATGATAAAGAGGCAAAGCAGGAGAGGAGAGAGATAGAAAATATCGAAAAACCAGAATTCCTTTCAAAATGGGAATTTGAAATGCTCCAGCGTGCTTATTCTTACTTTTCCGAAGAGGGACATATGAAGGTGGATTTCTCCTATGTCCTAAATGCTATTCAGGAGAGATGGGAGATAATCGAATCCTCTAAAAGGGAGTTTGAGAGTGTGATGATGTCGCGCCAGTATATTCCCAACTCACCCACGCTGATGAATGCGAACACGAAGTTGGGTCAGTTAAGTGCGTGTTTTGTGCTTCCAGTATCTGACAGCATAGAGGGGATATTTGATG
>WALG01000093.1 GCA_015522955.1 DHVE2 group archaeon | reverse complement strand
TGCCTATTTTCTCGTAGATTGTAGCCAAGATTCTCATTATTCTCACAATTCTCAAAATTCTCATTATTCCACTAAAGGGATTTATTCTCATCATTCCAACGATAATTCTCATTATTCTCAAAATTCTCAACGCCAATCCCATGCTTTTACCTGTTTTTCAAATTTTCAAATTTCAAATTTCAAATTTCAAAATTTTGAAAATTGAATTTTGAAAAGGTTTTTATACGACTTATCCATATAATGGAAAAGTAAAAACTTATCACAGCCCCCAAATATGTATGTTCCTTTCCGCGGAACAAAACTGCATTGCTGGTGCAATGCTAATCTCCTATTTCAGGACCGCGGGAGTTGTCCATCTCCTGCTCCTCTGCCATGGCTCTATGGATACTCTCCTCTATGCTCTGGCTCACATACCCAAACGCCTTTTCCACAGTTCTTTTTAGGTAATCAACCAGATGTCCTGACTTCCTAAACGCTATGTCCTTACTCTCCGCCTCTAACGCAATTGCTATATCGTTAAAGCTGAATCCGTGAGCTGCCAGATAAACAGCATAGGACATATCCACCCTGCTTAAATCAACTCTCTCCTCACTTCCCACCTTCTCCGCATATTCACGGTAGAAATCTATCCATTTCTTCTGTCCTCTTACCTTCTGTTTTGCTGGGTAAACTCTATTTTTCGCCATGTGCTTTCTAATCTCCCGATCTACACTGATAGATTTCTTGATGTAAGTCATGAAGTCATACATATCAAATTCCCTACCCACTTCCTTCATCTCCTCTTTGCTGAGCAATCTAACTCTGGGTGGCTCTTTATCATACTTCGTATTGTCAAATCCAGGGAGTTTACGAAGATGATACGGATCTGCACTCCCTATGTCTCCGTGATAGTAGTAGACCACACTCTTGAACAGCCTCTTAGCGTATTTCTCAATATCCTTTTGGTCCCAATAGTCGGGAACATTCACAGTCATAACAAAATGTGCCTGATAATTTTCAGGAGATGTCTCCACAATCATTGGCTTACTACACGCTTTGCCGTAAAGTTCATACTTTTCCATCATACGAATAGGCTTATCAAAGCCTCTTGGCAATCTCTTCAGATCTTCTTTTTTCAAATCATCTATGAACATGTTTATGCTCACAGTCTTAACCCACTTTCCTAATTTCTTACTATACATATCCCACACCTTGATAAATTCTGCTGGCCGGAATGTTATCTCGTCACGACCTTGGGTGTTTCTCTCGTATAATTTCCGCACGGGTAATGGATAGGGTTTCTGTTTCGGATCATCAGGCACAAACATAACCACATCTCTATTGCTCAACTCATTGTACTGTATTTCTATCCTGCCCTTCCATTCTATCCTTCCAACTCTACGGTTAAGTAAGGACACCCGAATACTCCTATATACATTAAGCACATGCTCAATGCTCTCCCTCGCCTCTCGGATACGCTGTTCCTCTAACTTCGCTATTGCATTGTAGTGGTCTGGAGCAGTCATATAAACATGCATGGGTATTGTCCTTCTTCCTTGTCCTCTTGGAGTAAGTTCTCTACCCACAGCCCGGGCTATGTCCTTCTTTATTGTGTGGAGCATACCCTTCTGTAGTCGTAATGCCCTTCCATTCTCATCTCTCCATGCTATCACAAAATGCACATGCGGGTGGCTCTCATCATAATGCCATACTCCTGCTACGGGCCTATTTGTAATCCCCTTCAAATATTCCATAACAGCAATTGCTTGTCCTTCGTTCTCAGGATAAGTCACAATTTCCATGTAATCCCATTTCTGACTCTTGCGTATTGGCTTAATCTCGTTAATGTGCCTCATCACACTATCCCAGTCTCCGATTTTCTTTATCTCTCCCCGTAATTCACGCTGGGTTTTCTTCCTCAAATTATGTGCCATGTGCCTCGTTCCACCACTACCACCATACTTTTTAATCTGCACAAATGCACCCTTACCCATAATCAGGACATGACTGCGGTCCTATATAACACTTACCAATTCCAATGAGCATAACGAAGTTATG
>WALG01000092.1 GCA_015522955.1 DHVE2 group archaeon | reverse complement strand
GTTCCTTCTCCCACTTTCTTTCTCTGATAGTATTCTAAAAATCCACGCACATCAATCTTGCCACTATGCGCGAATCCTATAACTACGGTATGCCAGCCTCTGTGCTCCCCTATCTCCATGAATTTGTGCTCAAAACTTATCTCTTTCCATTCTTTTCCTTCTTTTATCTCCACCACAGGATACGCTTTATCCACCAGCGTTTCTCCATTCTTCGCATTTTTTATAATTGCATAATCCTCATTTATCTCCACTTTTATTCGTAGATTGTTGAAAACATTGCCTGCAAAATATCCATGCCTTTCTCTTACTCCCATATCACTACCCATTACTCCTCCCACCGTGCTCAGCAGAAGAAATATTACTATTCCTGTTGTTATTAATCCCTTCAGCATATATATCCCTCGTATTATACATGAGAATTGTTATATTTAAGATTTTCTTTCAGTATTTTCGAAAATGAGAATTAAGTTTTAACGATTTTTGTGAAATATGTGCTATTAAACCAGCACCCGCCTCTGGAAATGTGGGACGAGAACTGAAGGACTGATGAAAGAAGTGGATAAGAATACAATGAGATACAATGACCGGAAAACTAAAAGTAGAGGAAGGAGATAGGGTCATAATGAGCAGGGTAATTCTCGCGCTGGATGTGATAGATGAAAAAACTGCGATGAAGATTGCCGAAGAAACCGCACCATATCTCCATGCCATAAAGGTAGGCTGGCCCCTTGTCATGAACGCAGGCATGGATGTTGTGAGAAAGTTATCTCAACTGAAGCCCGTGATATGCGATTTTAAGGTTGCTGATATCCCAAACACTACCAGGTTAATAGTGCGGGGTGCAAAAGAGTATGGTGCATACGGCATAATAGTACACACCTTTGTTGGACACGATTCTCTCGAGGCTGCAGTGAATGAGGCCGACGATATGAAGGTTTACGCTGTAACGGAGATGTCTCATCCCGGAGCGTTGGATTTTATGCAACCTCACACAGAGAAAATGGTCAAAATCGCGATGAAATATGGAGTTACAGGAATCATAGCCCCTGCTACCAGACCTTCCAGGCTTCGGGAGATAAGAAAAATTGCCGGAAATCTTGAGATACTCTCTCCCGGAGTGGGGACTCAGGGAGGAAAAGCCAGAGAAGCCATAGAGAATGGGGCAGATTACATAATAGTGGGAAGAAGTATATACAAAGAAGATAATCCCAAGGAAGCAGCAAAGAAATTATACGAGGAAACTAAGTATGTATAATTCCTGCAATTATCAGAATGAAAAGTATAAAACCCAAAGCAATTAGAATAGTTGAAATTATTTGTGCATACAGAATGCGACGATAGAGTTTTATTCTCTCATTAACCTCCATATTTTCCAACTTAACCTTGGGAAAAAGCCTATGCATTTTCCTTCGCCGCCAATATAGACTTTATCCTCTTTCTCCTGAAGAAATCCTCGCGTTCTCTCTCGTCCAGAGCCAGTTCTATATATTTCTCTGTGGCCTCAAATCTGGGTATGAAAATATGTTCCAAGGCATTGACTCTTCTCTTGGTTTTCTCAATATCCCTGGCAAGATTCTCCAAGGCTCCTTCCACCTCTGCAAGTTTAACAACATCCTTTAGAAGATCTCGAAATTTGAATGTGGCTTCATCGAGTTTTGATGTTGTATTGAGAAACCCGTAATCTATACTTTTCTCCACATTCTGAATTTCCATCTGGGGAGTGAGAACACCCATTATGTTGAGGGTTGTGGCCTCCACCTCGTCATAGTTTCTAACCTGCCTGGCCACATCCTCCACTGCACTATCACCCATTATCATCTCAGCGTCAAGAAGAGCCTCATAGGCCTCTTTCAATTTCCTTTCAACCTTTTTGCGAAGATTCTCCCTCAAATCAATTATCTGAAAGAACTGCGAAATCAGGGCATCTCTCTTCTCACTGAGTAATTTATGCCCATTCTTCGCCAGTACCTTTTTCTTTCGTATCTCCAGAAGTTGCATTCTTGTGGGTTTCACACCCTCTATGATATCCGCCATTGCGAGACCCCATGCTATACATTTTTATTATTTTTTCCCTCATGCCTCCATACTTCTCGTTCTTATCTCCTCCATCACAAACTGCCTGGCAAGGGATAAACTCTTGTGGTCAACCACCAATTCCTCGGAATCCCTCTCATTGAGATATCTGACCATTGAGGCTGCAGTGGCAATCTGAATTGCACGGTCTACAATTCTCAAACTTACATGGGCACTCTGCCTCTCTATCTCCCTCGCAATCTCATCTCCTAAGCCTGTGAAATCCTCTTCTTCCATAATCACCTTTGGTCGCTTTGTGGTTAAAAGATGATAGGTATATGTGATATGCATGCGCAGTGTTGGAGCAAGGGAATAATCAACTTTCCCGGAGGCGATACGTTTCATGTTTTCCCATATTCTCCTCCTGCGCTCAGAGGTATTGAGAAATAACTTGCAAATCATACGGTCTTCCACAGCACTAAAATTTGGGTCTCCCATGGTGTTTCTCCATCCACTCCGTGTGCTCTGAGTGTTGTAATTTACTACAAAGAAACTGGTAACCTTGTAGGGACCAATCACCACATTTCTTGTCTCATCCCTCACCTCCCGCCGCTCCATTACCAGTTTAAGTTTCTCCACCATACCTCGATACGCAAAAAAATCTCTGAACTCAGGTATTACCCAATCCACGGGATAATCCTGATATGCCTCGAGAATAGCAATGAACATCTTTGGAGTCATTCCCTGGGCATATCTTATCTTTCCTATTATGCCATGTGGTGGAATGCCTTTCTCCTCCTTTCCACGAAGCAAATCATCGGTGGCAAAGGTCTTTCCAGTACCGGGCTCTCCAAAGTAGGCTAGGGAAAATCCTGTCTGATTTATCTTACGCTCCAAATTTGCGGATGAAAAGACATCCACATTACCTATTGAATACTGCTGAATAATGGGTAATAGTGCATCCATGTAGAGCCAGTTCCCCATTATCCTCTTAGTATATTCCTCAATATCTCCTACATCTCTTATTTTTCTACACCACTCCTCCACATCCTCCTCGTCTACACCTGCAACAAAATTCTCATATTCGCGTTTCAAACGAAGAATCACATCCTCGTACTCCCTTACGGCTTCCTGAGTGCTGAGTCTTTGCGACTCACGATATTTACGGAGATACTCACGAATCTTTATAGTGTCCTGCAGTTTATAAACCTTGGTACCTCCATACTCTCCAGACTCCACCAGCAGACCGGTATTTTTAAGCCTGCCTAGAATGGAATATCCACCTGTTCTTGCAATCAGATATTCCTTGGCGTCCTTGCGACTCCAGGCTCCACGCATATCTTGGAGTTTGAGAAGCGAGAGCATTTGCTCAACATCTTCGCTGCTCTGTATCACATGCCTTATCCAGTTACGAAACTGTTCTGCAGTGACCTTGACACGGTTCTTCATTTGATTCCACCCCGAGAAGGAATACAGTTGGGAGATATTAAGTTATTCATATCCTCCTTTATTCCTCGATTTCTTTTTCTCCTCTTCTACTAATTTCATGATGTACCATATAACATTCATTCCCGCTATTCTTTCAGGATATAGAATCTCCTCTACAATATCTTTCAAAAGATTTCTCTCTTTTTCAGAGTGCACTCTTGCAATTATCTTACATTCTGAATTTCTTTTATGGATTGCGCGGCATAGGGTTACTACATTCCGGGAAGATGGTAAGAATACAAAAGCGTATTTTGCGACATCTATATTTGCTGCTTTCATTACGTTTTCCCGGGTTGCATCACCGAGAATGCAGGAATACCCCTTCTCTCTCAGATACTCACATTGTGTCTTGTCTTTTTCCACTATAATAAACTCCCTCTCCAGTAACTTCAGGGCCGCTGCGGCATATTCACCTATAACACCCCCACCTATTATCACTGAGTGTCTTTGCATCATGGCTTTTTCTGATTTTCCAAAGAGTTTCGGGATAAGGAAGGGGGTTATTAGTGCAGTTACTATGGCCATAATAACAATAGAGGTGAATAAGGGTTCATCTATCAAACCATATTCCATCCCTATCTTTGTAGCGACCAGGGTTGCACCTAATTGCGGGAAAAATACTATACCGATTAGGGGGAGATCTTTTCTGTATAACCTAGAATATAAATATCCACCCAGTAATTTACTTACCATCAAACCACCTGTAACGAAGATTACAAGCAGCAGATAATTTATACCCTGGAGAAATATACTAAGGTTGGAATCCATACCCACCACAATAAAGAAGATAGGTATTAAAAATCCTTTTCCTATCGTATTAAGTTTCTTATATATCTCTTCACCTACCATGGTTTCACCCAAGAATAGTCCTGTTAAAAAGGATGCAACTATGGGTTCTAGACCAATAAGTTCCGAAATTCCTATCATAGAGAACAAAACTGCCATGAAAAAAACCACTTCCATCTCCTCATAACTACTTTTATAGCGATTGAATATCCATCTCCCCAAATACGGGATATATCGGGCCCCCAGTATAACAAAAAGACTCAGTGAAAGGACAAACACAAAAAGATGAAAAATGTTAGAATTCTTTTCCCATTCAAGAATCACAGAAAGCCCGATTAAACTTATGGTATCCAGTAACACTACTGTGGGTATCAAAGTATTGCCTATTTTATCCTTTAGTTTTGCAGTGAAATTCACCAGTGGTATTATCTCTCCCACGGAGGATGATTGAAATACGGTACCTACGATAAGTGGCGTAGCAAGAAGATATAGGGGAGGTCTGTAGCCCATTGCATATACAACACTGAAGCCTGCAACAAATGAAATGGTAGCCATCACACACCCCAGTTTCCCAACTTCTTTCCACTTCACATTCTTTATTCCTTTGATATCCAAGCCCGCCAGAAAAACAAGAAAGAGAAAGCCTAATTCTGCGAAGAATTCCAGTCCCTGAAATTTGTTTACAAGCCCAATTCCATGGGGGCCTATGAGCATTCCTGCAATTATCAGGAGAGGTACAGAGATGAGATTTATCCGATGAGAAAACTCTAAAATTATAAAAACTAGGAGAAGGAGAAAACCAAAGCCTATAAGGTAATCCAATACCACCATAATAAACATACACCAATAATTATTATAAACCTTTCTCTATGGATACCTTAATATTCAGGAAGAAGATTACAGAATATGAAACTCTCCCAACTGGGCGAGAGGAACAT
Source organism: DHVE2 group archaeon (assembly GCA_015522955.1). Taxonomy (GTDB): domain Archaea; phylum Thermoplasmatota; class Thermoplasmata; order Thermoplasmatales; family Aciduliprofundaceae; genus S014-41. The sequence continues at coordinate 2,058 of WALG01000092.1, read as the reverse complement.
CATCGACCTGATATGGAGAACCCTTGGCGAGACACAGGAATACGATGATTGCGTAACCCTTGAACAGGACTCCAATTTTCTTCTCCTTACTGTGGATTTCATAGGAGAGAAGACGCATTTCATGCGAGACTGGCCCATGGAGTCCGTTGGAAATTTCTTTGCCGCAATAAATCTCAGCGATATAGCCGCCATGGGGGGCAATCCAACAGATTTTATGGCTTCCATGTTCTTCCCTTCCGATTTCTATTCTGAGGATTTAGGGGCATTTATCAGGGGGATGAAAAATATGTTGGATAGATACCACGTTACATACCGCGGCGGTGACTTCAAAGAATCGCAGATAGCGGGGATGAGCGGGATAGCCATTGGATATGTTGAGAAGGATAAAATAATAAGGAGGAAGGGCGCTCATATGAATGATGGAATCTTTGTCACAGGTGCCCTGGGCAAGCAGGCCGGCGGATATTTTCTCTGGAAAAATGGTCATGAGGAGGGTGTGAACATCCTTTTAGAGGTGATACCAAGAATCATAGAGGCGCAACTTCTTGCTGGAAAAGCCTCCTCAGGCATGGATATATCCGATGGTCTGAGCGCATCCATAACACAGATGGAGAAAATCAATGCTCTGCCCTTTCACGTGGATTTTGATGCGATTCCTGTAGACAAACTGGCCTACGAGGTATCTGAAGATTATGGTATTCCTCTTGAATATCTGGTGCTAGATTTTGGTGGTGAGTACGAGTTGCTTTACACTTCATCTACGCAAATCATAGGGAAAGAGATAGGGGTCGTGGGAGAGAGAAGTGGAATATGGAAAAACGGTAAGAAGGTTGGAGGTGAAGGTTATGCGCATTTTAGCGCGTTATTGGACAAAACTTGAAGATGGAAAGGTGAGATGTGAACTATGTCCCTTCAGATGTATTCTTAAAGAGGGGCAAACCGGTGTGTGCCGAGTTAGGAAAAATATAGGAGGCAAGTTGTACACGCTCATATACGGAAGCGTATCTTCTATGGCAGTAGACCCTATTGAGAAAAAACCCCTTTTTCATTTTCATCCAGCATCGGAGGTACTTTCACTCTCCACAGTTGGTTGCAATTTGCGCTGTCGCCACTGTCAGAACTGGGAGATAAGCCAGGTGGGTCCCGAGTTCCTATATCTAAAAGAGATGACTCCCGAGGAGGTAATACAAATTGCCCGCAATTATGAGGGCATCGCATGGACGTACAATGAGCCCACCATATGGCATGAGTTCACCGTGGATGTTTCAAAAATGGCAAAAAAGGAGGGGTTATATGCAGTATATGTAACCAATGGCTACATAAATGAAGAACCTCTTAGGGAACTGGCAAGGTATATAGACGCAATGAACATAGATGTCAAGGCATTCAGCGAAGATTTTTATCGCAGAATAACCGGTGGTTCTCTTAAACCCGTATTGCATACCGTGGAACTTGCTCATAGATTAGGGATACATGTGGAGGTTACCTACCTCATCATCCCAGAACTCAACGATTCCAAAGAGGAAATAGAGAAATTTGCACAGTGGGTTTATTCAATAAGCCCTGAAATACCCGTTCATTTTTCCAGATTCTTTCCCATGTACAAACTCACCGATAAACCACCCACCCCTGTAAAAACCCTCCATATGGCATATGAAATAGCAAAGAACACAGGTCTTGAATACGTGTACCTCGGCAACACATGGGAGCCGGAATACGAGAGTACCTACTGCCCGCAGTGTGGAAATCTCCTCATTCAGAGAGTTTACTACAGCACCCATGTGGTTGGACTCACGCGAGACGGTAAATGTAAAAGGTGCGGGAAAAAAATAAATATAGTACTTTAAAAATATCATACGATGAATGTTTTCATCCCCCTTATTCTTGGTCTGTTAACAGGATATATTCTGAGAAAGAGGTACAATATGCCCATTAAAGTAGCATCCTTGTAACTAAGCCTCTAGGAACCATTAGCGAGTCACCCAAACTCCCATTCTTAGAAAGTAGCGGCTTTAGATGGAAAGAAGATGAGAGGCAAAGACAATTAATGTTTTCTTT
>WALG01000091.1 GCA_015522955.1 DHVE2 group archaeon | reverse complement strand
AGACAGGTATAATAGATATAAAGTAATTAACTTGGATTTCACCCCAAGTTGGGTGGTAGAGGATGTAACCTCTGCAGGGGAACTTACAACTCCTGTTCTGTATCAGCATGCATTGAACATTTATCCCATGCGGTTTATTATGGTTGGTAACGACCATCATCTTATGCTCTACTATCATTATTATACGTATTCTAATGATTCTCTTCTGCCTCCCATCAATACCTGTGTAAAAATGATTCTGAATACCACTTATTCTGAGAAAATCCTATATACACCGTTACTTTTCTTTACAAATTCTTTTCAGGATAATGATCTAGTTAATGACCAGAATATCATAGTAGTACCCCTTGAAGATAAAACACTAATTTATAAAGGATTTGATAAGAAGTTCATATATCCCATACCTATTCCTGGACAGCCGCCTGTTCAGATATCGCCCAAGATCGTTGTTACGCAGTTTAATTTCACTTTAACTGCACCCCCGGCATTCTATCCCAGCGCACAGGACCTTCGTAGCAACCCGATATTTTTGCCTGTGCAGGATAATGGAATTGCAAAGTTCTATGTTACTATCCCCAGAGGTGATTCTAGTGGTCATGTGAGCATTGATGAAAAACTTACACTTAGTTTGGGCAAAGGTATCATAAAGGCACCTGCTCAGGTTACACAGGCGGGGGGCAATCTTACAATTTATGCTACAAAGTATGTACCAGAATCCCACACAAGTTATCTTTATAGATTTAGGGGTACCATTGGCAAAGAATTCATATTAGAGCCCTTTGAGAAGAAAACAAGAACTGGTACAGAAACACTTAACGCTATACCTATAAAAAATGCGGAAGTTACTCGCATTCTCTACGTGGTAGAGAACAATCAGTTATTCTTCGTGACCAAAAGTATGAAGTTAATGATTTTGGATTTCCATCAGTACCTATCTGCAGGATATGTGGAAATAGGCCCCTTCTCTTACTATCTGAAGAAAACAGGTGAAAGAGGGATATTTCCATATCCATCCGGAAGCAAACTCAATAAATTCATATATATAGGAAGTCTGCAGGGTACTAGGTATAAGGCAACGGCGGCATCATTTGACATATTTGGGGGTTATTATTCCAACAATAACACTGTGGGTTTAGTGCTTCTCAAAGGTGAAAATGTATTACCGCTCCCGCCGGGCAAATACCCCAGCGGTAACTTCTACTTTTTGGGTACTGATGATAAAGGTCATGATATATGGACATGGCTGGTATATGGGTCTCGTGTAGCATTCGTCGTGGGCATTTTGGCTGCATTTATGCAGGTGGTTATTGGAACTCTTTACGGTGTACTTTCAGGTTACAGAGGTGGGCTCACTGATACTCTTATGATGAGATTTGCAGATATCATGCTTACGATACCATTCCTGCCGATAATACTGATTCTAACCTCTATACTTGGGCCGAGTATATGGAACATAATTATGGTGATAGGTATCTTTGGATGGGCTGGAATTTCGAGAGTTATAAGGGCACAGACCTTATCGCTAAAGTCCAGGCCATTTGTGGATGCTGCAAGGGTTGCGGGTGCCAGTAGAGCAAGAATAATGTTATCTCATATACTGCCCAATGTCTTACCATTTGCCTTCCTTTACATGACTCTTGGAGTTGCAGGAGCCATTCTTACCGAGGCGGCTCTGAGTTTCCTTGGCCTTGGTGACCCACATGCCATCTCTTGGGGCCAGATGCTTTACAGTATACAGACTGCAGGAGCAACTATGTATGCATGGTGGTGGCTGTTACCTCCAGGTCTCTCGATTACGTTGATATCTCTGGGATTCTATCTGATTGGTAGAGCGTTTGATGAGATTCTCAATCCACGTCTGAGGAAGAGGTGATGTAAATGGCAAATGTATTGCTGGATGTTAAGAATCTTTCGGTGCACTACAAGATCCTGAGTGGTTGGGTCTATGCTGTAGATGGGGTCAATTTTAAACTTGAAAAAGGCCATACCATGGGTCTTGTGGGAGAATCTGGATGTGGTAAGACCACTACGGGCTATGGTATAACTCAATTGCTTGCATCCAATGCTTTCATCAAAGAGGGCAGCAAGGTGATATTTGATGGCAGAGATTTTGTGGAAATGAGCACAGTGCCCGATAAAAAATTGAAAGGCTATAGAAGGATTATAGAGTATCATCCCGAGATGAGAAAGTACAGATGGAGCAGAATCTCCATGATCTTTCAGGGGGCGATGAATGCTTTTAATCCTGTTTATAAGGTGGGTGACCAGATTATCGAAGCCATATTGACCCATGAGGATATAACAGAGGAAGAGGCTAGAAAGAGGGTTGAAGAACTATATAAACTGGTGGGAATACCTGTGGACAGGATTGATAATTATCCTCATGAGTACAGTGGTGGTATGAAACAGAGAGCGATGATAGCCATGGCACTTGCTTTGAAACCTGATCTTATAATAGCAGATGAACCAACCACGGCACTGGATGTAGTTACCCAGGATAGAATTTTGGGTGAGATGGCAAATCTGCAGAAGAAAGAGAAAGTTGCCATGATCCTAATAACTCACGACGTTAGTGTTGTTGCGGAGATGGCTGATGAAATAGCCGTAATGTACGCAGGACATCTTGTGGAAACTGGAACCACGAGACAGGTTTTCAAGGAAACTGCACATCCCTATATGGAGGCGTTACTATCCGCGTTCCCCAATATAAAAGGAGAGAAAAAGCGTCTTAAAGCAATTCCTGGCTCCCCACCGGATCTATCCAACCCTCCAAAGGGTTGCAGATTTGCGCCTCGTTGTCCCTACGCAAAGGATATATGCTTGGAAGAGGAACCACCCGTTGTTGAAGTTGCACCGGGACACTTTGCTAAGTGCCACTTTGCTGAAGAACTGTATGGTGAGTTAGGTGGTGAGAGAAATGAGTGAAAACTCTGTGATTTTAAGTGTTAAGGATCTAAAAAAATACTTTGAACTTCATGTAGGAATGTTCAAGTTCTGGGGTGAGCCCATATATGTGAAGGCTGTGGATGGTATCTCTTTCGATATAAAGAAGGGCGAAATACTGGGACTTGTGGGAGAATCTGGATGTGGTAAGACTACTACAGGTAGGCTTCTCACGAGACTGGAAGATCCCACTGCAGGGAGTATACTCTTCCATGGTCAAGACATAGCAAAACTGAAGGGCAAAGAACTTAAGGAGTATCGTAGAAATGTGCAGATGATATTCCAGGATCCTTATGAATCTCTGAATCCAAGATTTACTGTACAGAAAACAGTTATGGAGCCTTTGATAATCCATGGTATAGGTGAGACATACGATGAGAAGGTGGAAATGGTAATTAAAGCCTTGGAAGATGCAGAACTTAAACCTGCAGAGGAGTATTTGGATAGGTACCCTCATGAACTGAGCGGTGGGCAGAGACAGCGTGTGGCTATTGCAAGAGCCTTGGTTCTAAGGCCTCAATTCATAGTGGCTGATGAGCCAGTTTCCATGCTTGATGTTTCCATAAGAGCGGGAGTTATGAATCTCATGCTTGATCTGAGAGACAAATATGGCATACCCTTCCTGTTCATAACCCATGATATAGCAGTCTCAAGATACATGGCTGATAAGATGGCTGTAATGTACCTTGGCAAAATAGTGGAAATGAGTGATAGTGATACTGTTGTATTTCACCCTGTGCATCCTTACACCCGTGCACTAATCTCTGCGGTTCCTGTGCCTGATCCTGACCACAAGCATGGGAGGATCCAAATCAAGGGAGAGATACCTAGCCCAATCAATCTACCTCCGGGTTGCAGATTCTGGCCTAGATGTCCCTATGCTCAGAAAGGCATATGTGATGTGAAGGAACCACCTCTTGTAGAAGTAGAGCCAGGTCATTTTGTTGCCTGCCACTTTGCGGAAAAATTCTTGGAAGAAGAGGCATCCATGGAACCAACAGAAAATATTAAAGAAACTGCCTAATCTCTTTTTTTCTCTTTTATGGCCTAGTTCTTCTTATTGTCCTTGGGTATGGAATTGCATACTTTATATGTGAGAGTCCGGCGAGCCACCATATGAACCTCTCTACGCCCAGTCCAAAACCAGCATGGGGGACACTGCCATATCTCCGTAGGTCCACGTACCAGTAATAGTCCTCGGGATTTAAACCCTCTTCTTCCATTCTCCGCAGAAGAACTTCTAGTTTGTAAATTCTCTCTCCTCCTCCTATGATTTCTCCGTATCCTTCCGGGGCAAGGAGGTCATGGCATAGGACCACTCTGGGATTTTCTGGATCCGGACGATGATAGAAGGGCTTGATCTCTATTGGATAATGGGTCACAAATACGGGGCCATCAAAATGCTTGGTGATGGCGGTCTCCTCGTCAGCGCCGAGATCGTCACCGTATTTTATATCTATACCCTTACTCTGAGCAAACCGAATAAGTTCTTCGTATTTCATTCTTTTAAAAGGTTTCTCTATACTCTTAAGAAAATCTATATCACGGTTAAGTATCTGTAACTCTCTCTTTCTCTCCTCTATGAGTCTCTGAATCATGTAAACAATCAGTTCCTCCTCATCTCTCATCATATCCTCGTTATGGTACCATGCAGCCTCTGCTTCTGCATGCCAGTATTCTGTAAGATGTCTTCTGGTTCTACTTTTCTCCGCACGGAAACTGGGCGCTATTGTGTAAACTTTCTCAAGGGAGAATATAAGCGTTTCAAGGTAGAACTGCGAACTCTGCGTGAGATATGCTTTTTTTCCAAAATAGGGAACTTCGAAAAGTGTGGAACCACCTTCCACCGCACCCGTCACGAACATTGGGCCGTGACTCTCACAGTATCCATTCTCACGGAAATATTCATGAATTGCACCAAACACAGTATCTCTTATTTTTAATATTGCGTTCATCTCTCTGCTTCTTACCCAGAGATGCCTGTTATCTAGGAGAAAATCGTCGCTTTTGTCCTTGGTAATTGGAAAATTATATGAAGTTCCAATAATCTCTACAGAGTCAACATCTATTTCGTAACCAGTAGGGGCCCGTTGCTCTTTTCTAACCTTTCCTGTGAGAATCAACGACGACTCTACACCTGTTTTATCTAGGAGTTTGAATTTTTCCTCCCCTATTTTTCTCTCTTCCACAACTGCTTGGATTATATTTGTAGCATCTCTTAGAACCACAAAGATTAATTTACCCATTCTTCTTTTGCGATATATCCAGCCCCTCACAGTTACCCTTTTATCAATGTATTCATCACAGAGAACCTTATCAATGTGCTCGGCCATGGGACTTGCATGCCAGTTATTTATTTATAACTTATTCCTAGAAATTTGAAAAAGAGCCATGCATATACCTCTGATATACCTCGGTTGGGCGATAGATTTTTATTAATGAAGATTAATATACACGTGGTGCAAAAATGGCCACTGAGATTTATACTTATCCAATATCTGCGATGAATAGATTTGTGATGGACGAATTAATATATTATGATGCCTACCGGAGAATAGGTGAGATTTTTGGAGAGGAAGTGGCTATAAATATTGTCTCCTTTTTTTTCTCTCATGGTGAGTCTCAAAAAATAAGAAAAATGTTTCCCCATCAGAGGGTTTTGCGTGTGGAAAATTATATGGATAGCAT
>WALG01000090.1 GCA_015522955.1 DHVE2 group archaeon | reverse complement strand
TCATAGCATCATATATTTATTTTTATCAGATACTTCAATTCTCTTCCTGTGATTCTGCGATACAGGTATTCTGCAAGGAATGAGAGTATGAGCATAACAATGAATATCTCAATACCCTGAGGATTGGTTGCAAAGACTTCACGAAATAGAATAGATACTGCAAAAAATGCCATTATGGCACCGAGCATGGATAGCGCTCTGTTTCCTCCCGTCTTCCTGTAAAGTTTGAAATTTGCCAGATTGACCAGCCCAAATATTATGAGAAATCCAGAACTGCCTATGATTGATATGCTTGAAAGATCGAAGAGATTCGCCACTATTATTGTGAGCACGGCGGTGATTAACAATCCCTCAATGGGCCTGCGCCACACTTTTTTCTCAAACGCTTGGGGTAGTTCTCCATCCTTGGCAATCACATAACTCACTCTTGCGGAACTGTATAGCGTGGCGTTTATAGCCGAGCCTGTGGATAGAAGCGCTGCTATGGCTATAAGCAAAAATCCCACACTTCCAAGAAAAGGCTTGGCTGCCTCTGCAAGTGCATAATCTCTGGCATTTATTAATTCTGATAAAGGAAGATTACCGACTGCCACTATGGCTATAGCAACATAGAGTACTATAACAAATCCCACCGAGGCATAATATGCCTTAGGAAGAGTCTTGCGCACATTATCCACATCTTCTGCAGTGTTGGCAATCAGTTCAAATCCTTCATAGGCAAGAAATATAATCATGCCTCCCGCTATCAGACTCACTGGATTGACCCAAGTATCTGGAGCAAGACGAGAAGCATGGATGCTCCACATACCTATAATCACAAACAACAGAAGAATTGAGAGTTTTATACCCACAATATACTCTTCAGACTCGCCCACCGCCTTCGAGCCAATTATATTTATGATTGTGAAAAGTAGAATTGAAAAGGTTATGAGCACGTGTTTCCACAAATTATAATTGCTATGAAAAAATGTGGCTCCATAACTTCCAAAGGCATATGCATACAGGGATAGCATTATTATGTAACTCAGATATAGAAGTATGTTGAGCCCTCCTGTAAAAATTCCAGTGCCGTAAGATTGATTGAGAAATTCCACAGTTCCACCTCGAGTAGGATAGGTCACACTTAACTTCGCATATGAGTAGGAGGTAAGCAATGCCACAAAACCAGCAATTGCAAAGGCTATTGGTGTGCCTCCATGCGCAAGTTCCACTGCGAGACCGAGAACCGCAAAGATGCCTCCACCGACCATCCCACCTACACCAATGGCAAATACAGACCAGAAATGGAGTTTTTTATCTCCCCTTTTCATTGAGATACGGTATCTTTTGAAAGTTTAAAGTATTTGTTATGAAAACTAAAGAATACAGGCATCACGTTATGAATTTGTACTTTAAGGTATATTTAACATCACCATTTCCACCATGGAATTCAATGAAGACACTGTATTTATTTCCTTTGAAAAGTTTGACATAAAACGGAAGTGTCAAATTTGCAATCTTTCCAGCACTTACCACTCCATAGAACCATGGATAATCCCCTGAAACAACTTTTGTTCCATTAACTGCATAGGTGATTGTGTATCGATAGTAAGTTATCCTTACCATGGAATTTCCAAGATTTTTGAGTCTGAGAATAATTGATCTCAGAATTATCCTATTAGCCTTATCTGTCTCATTGTACTTCTCAGTATGACTAATTAACTGGAGTGGACCGGCTTTCAAAGTGAAGGTATACACATCTATCACGAAGCCATATTCATCTATTAAATATCCTATATATGTACCATTGAAATTGTAATCATGCCATAGGTCAACATTCATAAACACAGTGCCATTTTCATCTTTGCCCCACCCATATCCTTTTCCTATAATTGCTCCATTACTTCTGCAGACTACCAGGTGAACAGGATATTCCGGTGCCTTATTAAGATTAAAATATAATTCTGTATACAAGCCTCCATATTCCACACTATAATTAATTATGGTTACGGGAGAATACGTAAAGTTGAGGGTATAACTCCCGCTAATCGTATATTTCCCTGGTTTCTCATCGTAAGGATACGTTGGGTAAAACAGAGTAACTTTGATGGGCAGGATACCATTACGAACAAGTTGCACATTTTTTCCTGCATTTTCAACACTTATGTTTACTTCTCTACTTCCAAAAATAACGTTCAAAACGCTTTTGTATAGAGTCATATTGAATATTTTCACATTCACTCCTGAGATGTAAACAGGTTTTTCAGATACTATAAGAAGGCATACTTTCGTTATAAATGCATATTTGATGCTTGTAGGACGCACCCGTACCACCTCCACGGAGGCATTTAATCGAAGTTTTGTGAAAAAGGAGATTTCTCCATGATACAGATAAGATTTGCCTCTTTTTATATCAATATTCATTGTGCCATTGAGATTTTCAAGCATGTTGACAGGTATGGTAATATTGCTTTTGCCATTCTGAGTGCTGTTTACTCGCCACACCGCCATATTATAGTACATGTTCTCAGGATAGCCAACAAATTTATAGATATGAATTGAATCTCTTTGAAAAAGAGGTGCAGATAAGTTCAGATAAACATAGGTGATGTTTTTATTTGGTTCATGCGGAGCAGGCCCGAAGAAATACCCACAACCTAAAATTTTTAATTTATTGGCATTTGACTGAGCGAGAAAATAATAGCCTGATACTGATCCAACTATTAGGACTACTATAATACTTATGGAGACAAGTCTCTTTCTGAATATTTTCTTCTTCATATAGGCTGTTAATTATTTCGTGAAATATTAAAATTTTCGTTTTTAAGTATGCAATCAAATATTTATCAAATCAATGCATGAACAGATTATGCAACTATTTTTACACGCATGCTGCGCTCCGTGTCTGACTGCGCCCTATAAACATTTAAGCCATGAGCATCATGTAACCGTGTTCTGGTACAATCCCAATATACAGCCATATCGTGAGTATCTGAGAAGGTTAAGGGCATTTCGCGAATATACCTCAAGAATAAATGCGGAGGTTATCTATGACCTTTCCTATCCTTTAGAAAAATGGCTTCACATCACCTCCCAACTGAGTATGCAAAATAACGTACTGCGGTGCAGATACTGCTATGCTGACCGATTGTACAAAACGGCATTGAAAGCCAGAGAGATGGGTTACGATGCCTTTACCACCACACTTCTCCTGGCTCCCTATCAGAAACACGAGATTATCAGGGAAATCGGGCAAATTATATCTCAAAAGATTGGAGTGCCGTTTTACTATATAGATATGAGAGAATGGTTTGATGAGGCTGAAGATATGGCAAGAAAAGCGGGGATATATCGCCAGGGCTACTGTGGATGCATATACAGCGAGGCGGACAGATACTGGAGGGAGAACCCTGAAAAATAAAGAGGAGAGATGGATTACTCGACGAGAAAGAATTGCCGCACTCATAAAAGATAGGCCCATGCGAGCGTCCGAGATATCACGCCTCTTGGAGATGCCCGTGAATGAAGTTCTGGAAGATTTAAGGCATATATCCAGATCCCGCAAATATGGAAAATTGCTTGTAAGTCCTGCAAGATGCAGAAAATGTGGATACGTTTTCAAGGCTGAGATTAAGATACCAAAGAAATGTCCCAGATGCAAGAGCACATGGATTGAAGAGCCTATGTTCATGCTACAATGATGTGATTGCTCTAACGCTGTTCTGTAATTTTTCTGCCATCACAACCATCAAAAATTTTATCTCTCAGGCCCGCTATACCATTCATGGGCATTCTGGGCCCCCTCCGGAGAGCGATGTGTCATCGCACCATGATGGTAGGGCCAGAAGATGCCCTATAATCCCCCGGCAACGGGTCAGGCACCTTGAGAAATGAGAGGTGCTGTTACTGTCGGGGGATACTATTTCTTGAATATATCCACCAGGAGAATAAGCACGGGGAATATCTCAAGACGTCCAACCCACATCTCTAGTATGAGTATTATCTTTTCCACTATTGGCATCGCTGCACTGGTGATGCCCACACTGAGCCCCACATTACCCTCCGCACTGGCCACCTCAAAAAGGGAATTGGCAAGAGAGTTACCATAGAGCATGAGAATAAAGGCCCCTATAAGGAGCATGACTATATACGTAGTGGTGTAAATAGAGACATCTCTGACTTCGGTGGGCTCAAATACCTTCTTTCCTATCTTAAATGGAATTATGGCACTTCTCGGGGCAAGACGAACTTTTATGTACCAGAATATTCCATAAAACAGGACTACGACACGTATAAGTTTGAGAGCAGATGAAGTGGAGCCGTATGCTCCGCCGAAGATCATGGCTATTGTGAGCACAGTTTTTTCAAAATCTGAAAATTTGGCCAGGTTGCTTATGCTGAATCCCGTGCCTGTGAGTGCAGATATTAGATGAAACTCGGATCTCAGAGCAGAGGTCAGCGGGTCCATATTGTAAACTGCAGTATTGTAGAGAATGAGAAGACTGCCCACAACACCTATGATGAACAGCATGGCCCAGACCTCTATGGAGAAGAACTCCTTTACCTTTCCCTTGAATAGATTGATATGAGAAACGAAGGATATGCCTCCAGCGACCATGGCAAACATAACAGCGATGGCAATATAGGGCGAGTATGCACCTATACTGTTATTGGTCACCGCAAATCCTCCAGTGGCCAGAGCGGTCATGGAGATATTGATAGCATCAAACATGGGTGCACCAAGGAAATAGAATATAAGAGCGAAGAAAAACGTATAAAAAACGTATATACCCCATATTTTTCTAACAGTGCCTATGACCGTGGGCTCGGTTTTATCGCTGCGTCCCTCTGCAAAGTACAGAGTCTGCACTACCCTGCTGGTACGATACATGACCGATAGAAAGAGAACTATTACCCCCACGCCACCAATCCACTCTGTTAGAGATCTCCAGAGAAGAATGCTGCGTGGCAGGGACTCTACATCGCTGAACATCGTTAGTCCTGTGGCCGTAAATCCCGACATACTTTCAAACCATGCGTCCAGGGGGTTAAGGTAACCAGAGAGAACAAACGGTAATGCGCCGAAAAATGACATCATAAGCCATCCAACCGCTGCGATTTTGAAAGATTCTCTGAGCGTGAGTTTCTCTGGAGGTTTCTCGTTCATAAATATGGTCCAGATAAATAGGATCCATATTGCCGGAAATAGAAAGGATAAAACAAGAACTACGCTACGATCAACCCAGAGAGCGTAAATCGCATCTATAATCATGAAAACGGAGATATACGTCAGTAACTTCAGTGTAAAGTACCAAGTCTTGTTCATAGGTTTACCCCAGAATCAACTCCCGAACTTTGGATTCCACACCCTTCTTCGATACAATTGCCACCTCATCTCCGGCAAGTAAAGATTCATCACCTCGCGGTACTATAATCTGTCCTTTTCTCAGAATTGTGGCTATTATGCTACCCCACGGCATATGTATCTCGCTGAGTTTTCTGTTCACCACCGGAGAACGCTCGGTTATCTGTGCATATATGAGTTCTACATCTCCACTAAAGGTAAGCACTGCAGTAAACCCCTTTATGCCCGCGTATATGGCCTTGGCAGCAGCCTCTGTGGTACTTACAACAACATCCACACCCAGTTTCTCGTAGAGCACTTTGTTGCTGGGATTTGTGGTTCTCGCTATTACCTTCTTCACATTGTAGGTGCTCTTTGCAAGTTGGCATGCTACAAAGTTAATCTGGTCATTGCCCGTGCAGGCGATGAGGACATCCGCCTTGTGTATACCTGCATCTTCAAGATAGTTTGCCTCGCTGCCATCCCCCTTTATTACCAGAATATCATAACTTTCCGCCATGTGTCTGGCTCTTTCAGAGTCCTTCTCAATTAAAGCAATATCATGGCCCTCATTCACAAGCATGCTTATAAGATACTCACCTATTCTGCCACCACCTATAACGATGATATACATAAAGGGTTATTCTCATTATAAATTTAAAAGTTTTCGGATTTTGGTAGAAAATTAGAAATAGAGAATTACAGATGCGTAGATATGCTCAGGGTAAAGAAAAGTGCCTTGATCTTACTTCTCATATTTATCTTCTCTTCAATCTATATTCTCTCATTTCCATATCCATGGGGTGAAGGAGCGGCAAATCCACATATGCCCGCTGGCTCGCACATCAACGCACCATGGGAGAGAAAAATATGGAGTGGCGGAACGATTCCAGACGAAAACGCATATTTTCAGTGGGCATGGATCTACTATACTACGGGAAAAAATTACGTTCCGCTTGAGGATATTGGCCCTGACAAGATTCAGCATTTCAGTTTCTTCATTGGAGAGTCGCCAAAGAACTCATATTTTATGAAGGTCACAATCTCGCAGGCTGGCGGAAAATGGGAATCGAGATTTAGGGACATAACTCTGAGTGTTTATAACGGCCTCAACCAAGGCATTCCCAATATACCTGTGGATGTAGTGGATAAAAAAACAGGTGATGCATTGCGAGGAATTACAAACCAGAGTGGAGAGATGAAAATTGGGCTATCTCCGGGATTTTATCGGGCTGTGGCACATATTGGTAATATACCCATCGATTTCGATTTTGCAACAAATTTTCCAAATCTCGATTATCCCATCATGGCCTATGCCACGCTCCAGAGTTTCTCCACCTATGCAACTGTCAAGATCCATGTGGACCACTATATAAACAAGAACCTTTCAGGCGTGGAGATACATCTTGGAAAGAATCCCGCGCCACTGGGCCATACGAACAAAGATGGAAACTTCTATCTCCATGCACAGCCAGGAAAGATATACAATGTAACTACCATAAAAAGAACGTACCATATAGCACCGCCGGTGGGCTCTGTGGTGGTTTATGTGGATGGTGAGTATGCCTTAGCCAATCGCTGGGCTCCCGGATACTCGTACCTCATCATTCCATTCTGGCTTGCGGGACTGATAAATTTCGTTCCCATATTCACATTTTTCATAGGCTCCCTGGCCACATATATTCTCGCGAAAAGATTGTACGGAGAGAACGTTGCATTTTATTCTTCGCTTCTCTTTATGCTCTCGGCCCTGGGTTTAATGATGCTGTTCTCCCGGGGCATGGCCGATTACGCCACCATGGCATTTTCCACGCTGGGCATTATGCTGGTTGTGGAGTCTATACAGAAAAGAAGAGAGGATAAAATATTAAATCCCATCCTGGCATTGACAGGCGGGCTCTCTCTCGGTTTTGCAGTAATGATAAGATACTCTACGGTGACCGTAACTTTCGCACCCATAATATATCTCGCTGTGAGAATGGTGAGCAAAAGAGATTCGCTTAAAAGAGATTTGCTCTCGCTCTCCATCTTTCTTTTTGGCCTTGCTATAATGGGTATAATTTTAGCATCCTACAACACCGCACTATTTGGAGGTCCCCTGAACAGCGGATACCAGATGAGCCACAGAATCGAGTTTATCAATGGCAATGCGACGATTGAGACTCCCACAGGCAATATGTTTGAGAAGTACTTTCATCCGTCGCTGGAGGCTTTGAGCAATGTATTCAATCGCATCCTGCCCCAACTCTTCATCCTTCTTCCCACCCTGTTCATAGCCCCGCTGGGATTTTTCTTAGATTATCGAAGAAACCGCACCTGGCTCATGTTTTTCTGGGGCATACCCACACTTCTGATTTACATGCAACTTGCATGGGTTGGACATGTGCCCTACGAGGATATGCGCTATTTCTTACCCCTGCTTCCGCCCACCGCCATACTCTCTGGATTCTCGCTGGAATATGTGAAAGACAGAGATTATGAGAAACTGATTTTCTTTGCCCTGTTTGCCGCTCTGGGTTTTATTGCCTCATTCTTTGCCATAAACTGGCAACTGCATAGAAGGGCGAGCGGTGGTTTGCTCTGGAAAAACCCTCCTTTCTATGTGTTTATAATCGCCGCTGCTGTGTATTTCATTGTGTACTGGCTGGTTATTGGAATATGGATGAAGAAGAAAAAGAGCATCTTGTCTTAATACTCTTCCTGAATCTTGGACATCCCCCCGATCAAAAGTCCGCCAATCTGGGTTTTTCAACTTTTTCAATTTTTCAAGTGATATGCGGGTGAAAAAGCATGAAAAATTCACGCAACTTGATGGGGCCTGTTGCCATGTCTCGGTGCTTCACCTTGAGAGACCTTGCCCGACCTGAATCCTCGATTATTACCCCGATTTTGCTCCGTTTGACCCTGTTTTACCCCGTTTAGGGGGGTTTAACACCGCTTAATCGTCCTTATTAGGGTGTCCATATACCCCCTCTATAACCCCCTTATAT
>WALG01000089.1 GCA_015522955.1 DHVE2 group archaeon | reverse complement strand
GAGTGCATAAGTCCCTAACCAGACATTACTGTTTTTTTAAAATTAAATAATCTCATATATTAAGTTCCTGATTCTTCTTTATTTTCTTTCCTACGAAGCCACCTTGCAAAACCAATTAATAGATTTATTCTGGGAACTCTCCTCATATAATCTTTATACTTGTCGCCAAACTTCTCTATATCCCTCTTTTCTTCTTCTATTATGGCAAGATATAATAGAATAATTAACATTATGCCAATGCTCAAACTAATCCAATTTTGCGAGATGATGACCAATGCGGAAATTATTAGCATATGCCCCAGAAACCCGGGATGACGAACAAAGGCATACATTCCACTCTCAACAAGAAAATTTTTGTTAATATCTCCTTGCAGATTACCTTTTTTCCGTGCTTGGCTTGACCACAGAAGGAAGGTGAATCCTAATACTAAGATTGAGCAACCTAAATATAGTAACGCCAATATATTAGCAGAATTGTAAAGAAAGATGGTGGATATTATCAAAAGCCCATACAAAACAATATAAATCATATGACCAATTAAGTGACCCATGTTTTTCTTATGCATAATCTATTCCCTCCCAAGTTTTCAAAAATAAATTTCTCACCACATACCTCTCATATTTCCGTATTTGAGGAAATCGCGAAGTCTGAGGATTCTTATCTTGTTGCAAAGGGCCTTTGCGGTCTTTCTGGGCACACCTTCTTTTCGCAGGGTCTTAAAGAATATGTGCCTGTATTTTTTCACCTTTTGAAGATAGCCTATATAACTGAAAATAAGAGTGATTATTAGGAGAGGAACATATGCTATAAGATACAGCACTGAGCGTCCCATGCAAAACCCTCAGTTCTCTTTTTCTTTCTTTAACTCTTCATTTACCTCCTCTTTAACCCTCTTTGCTATCTCCTCCACCTCTACGTTCTCATTTTTCCATTTTCCCCAATTTCCCTCGGAGAGTACCTTCTTCAAGATGCCAACGATATCTCTGCTTTCCATAAATTGCTTGGTTAATTCAAAAGCCTGCTCATTGTTCATACCTGCCTCTATCATAGATTTGTAGAAATCTGCAACCTGCTTGCCAAAATCTTCTGCACTCTGTGAAGAGTAAAGAGCATCTACAATTCCCTTTATAAGCGCGGGTACAGTGTCTTTCAGAGTATTCATCACTTCTTTTAACTCTTCTACATCCTTTTCGTCATTGCCCATTTCTATCTCCACTTTTCTCTCTTCAGTCATCTTATCACCTCCATTATTCCTTAGGAGTATCTCCCTTTATATTTATTCCGAGCACTTTTAACCACTTTTTGACAGCATACTCGGATATGGAATATACCTTCTCATTTTTTCTTTCTTCGCACTCCACAATTCCTGTCTCCATCAGATTATTCAGTTTCTCTCTGACTATACGCCGAGATGCTTTTCCTCGAGATTTTTTCAGTTCCTCTGTTATCTGCGAGGTATTTAAATTTCCATAGGAGAAGAGAATCTCGATTATTTCCCGAGAAATTGAATCTTTAATTTCTGGAAAAATTATTGCTGGGCTTATCTTTCCGTATTCCACATAAAGATTTATAAGTTTGAGATAGGATGCGAGTATGTGCCTTATATATCTCAGATATTCATTCTCCAGATACCGAGAAAGCAAATCTTCGACTCTCCGCACTCTTTTTTCCAGATCATCCACAGATCTTCTATGCTGGTCAGGGTATTTATAGGTTTTGAGCAGATTTCTGGGGGATAGAAATATATGAAAAAACGATACTTTCTTCTCTCCTCTGATATTGCGGTGCAGAACTCCATTCATAAGAACCATATGAAGGTTGACTATAAAAGTAGTAAGGCCGCTATGTTCATTGCTACCCCATGTCATTTTCAACGCTAACATCTTTTTCTGATTTTCATTCAAGATGAAATTACAGAAAGCATCCTCTTCATGGACTGAGTTGCCAGTTCTGCATAGGGGAGGAAAATGTTAAATCCCACCAAATCATAGGGCGATTATGAAGTATTGCCCCAACTGCGGTGCCAAACTCAGCGATAACGCCAATTACTGCCCCTTCTGCGGTGCCAAATTGGAGGATTATGTGGTTTATGAGAAGCCAAAGATCGAAATAACCCCGGATCTCATATGCAGGCACTGTGGTAAAGGTAAACTGATGCTTGTGGATGCAGATAGTGATATCCCGCTTTACATGTGCCCTCACTGTGGCTGGTATTACGGAGATTTTCTGGGCATTGGCCGTGCCATCTATTACGATTCCATCCACCTCAAGATAGGGCGCATCATAAAGGCGGAGATAAAGATGCGAGGCTATTTGAAGGTCAATATCAAAAACACTCCCCAGTGGGAAGAGGACGGAATAACTGAGATAGCAAAATATATTCAGGGAGACCTTAAGGAATATGAGATCACAGAGATAAAGGATGCAATTACTTATCTTCTTGAGGAAAATGTTCTGGGGAGTTACACGGAGAAAATTGATAATGAATTTCTCTGGTTTGGGGTGAGGTTCGTTGATAGTGATTAGGTGGTATGAAGCATTTAAGATTGAAAATGGCAAGGTAGTTGAGAAAATAGTTTTTCCACCCGAGGAAAGAGCGGCCATTCTGCGAAAACTGAAGATGGGAGATCTGAGCCCTTTGGGGAAAATGGCGGAAGGTCAGAAGATAAAATTTGAGGGAGAAATATATGATGTAAAAGAACTCAAATCTGTAGCCATTCAACTGGTCAAAGAGGAGATGCGTGAGAAACTCAGCGAGGATTACATTCTTGTGGAGCATCTAAATACCTATGATGACATCATTTCTATTCAGAACCTGATAAAGGAACGCATACTGGAGTGGGAAAGAATTGAAAGAATAAAGGATATACAAATAGACACCTTACAACTTCTGCATAAAGAACTCAGAGAACTTGAGTCTCTGAGGGAATATCTTTATGAGAAAATAGAAGAGGAAATGCAGAAAATTGCGCCCAATATAACCTATATGGTAGGGCCAATAATTGGGGCTAGGTTGATAGCCGATGCTGGTGGTCTCTATAGATTGGCTAGGATGCCTGCGAGCACCATCCAGGTTTTAGGTGCCGAGGATGCCTTTTTCCGGCATTTAAGGAGTGGGAGTAAATGTCCCAAACATGGTACTATTTTCCGTGTGCCTGAAGTGAGAAACACATCCAGAAAAATAAGAGGAAAAATAGCCCGAACCCTTGCAGCGAAACTTGCCATCGCAGCAAAGATTGATTACTATGGTGGTAAATTTATGGGGGATACTCTTAAGAAAGAATGGCTAAAACGGGTGCAGGAGGTAGGTAAATGATTGTTCTTGGAAGATATTCAATGGAAAAATTAATAGAAATGTTCCGGTGCGAGGGGTGCGGCTCCATTGTGTCTTATTTTGGGTTTGTGCGTTCCCAAGTGGGTGGTAAAAAGGTAAAAGTTATGATGTGTGAGACTGGTGATAATACTCGTAACCTTTTGGAAAAAATTGAAATAGATATACGGAAGTTGTATCCTGTGAAGGATGTACTTCTCTATCACAGTACGGGCAGATTAAAGGTGGGCGACTTGGTTGCTGCTGTTTTGGTGTGCACGGTGCATCGTAAAGAGGGATTTGATGCATGCAGATATGGAATAGATGAGATTAAAAAGAGGGAACCAGTAAAAAGAATTGACGTATATGAAGAATAAAATTCCCATTTTTCGCTGAAAATATTTTAATACCGCATAGGCCTACTCTTTCTTGGGTAGGTTGAAATGAGAGTTAGGGTGCATGATGATTTGCTGATTACGGCAGAAGACGAAAACACGGCACTTATACTTTCGGGTAATGGGAAAGGTATGAGTCCAATGAAAGCAGTACTTGCGAGTTTAGGTGGATGCACAGGTATCGATGTGCTCATGATTTTACAGAAGATGCGCGAGCCCGTGAGGGAGGTCAATGTATACATTGATTACGAGAGGGCCAAGGATTATCCTAAGATATACACCAAAATACACCTTAAGTATGTGGTGGTAGGTAATGTGAAGAAAGAAAGCGTGGAGAAGGCTATTAAACTCTCTGAAGAGAAGTACTGCTCCGTTAATGCCATGCTTTCTAAATCCACGGAAGTAACCCGAACATACGAAATAATAAATCCGTGTGAGAAAAAAGGTTAAAGGGTTCTCATTCTCCACCTGAAGAGAATGGAACCGGTAACCAGAAAAATTAGGGTTAGGGTTATTGCTCCTATTATCTGGGGCATGTAATCTCCAATTCCCTGATTGTAAATTATCACCTTTCTGATGCCTCGAAGTAAAGCACTGGCAGGGAAATAATCTCCGATGGAGCGCATCCATTCCGGCAGAAGGAACGAGGGAAAGAAAATCCCTGTTATGAATGATATTGGCCAGGCTATGGCGTTGGCCATGCCCGCCGCGGCTCTCTGTGTCTTCGTTATCCCGGAGAAAAGCAAACCCAAGGAAGTTGTGCTAAGCGCCGCTATAACCAGCATGAGAATAACCGACGGCGGAAAAATTATAAGTTCTCTGAAAACCACAATGAAGGATAGAATGATGAGAAGCGAGGAAATCAGTTGAATCAAAAGCACGGTGAGTATATCACCTGTGAGCATCTCCCAGGGCTTGGTTTTTGTGGTCAATAATCTTCTTGCCGTGCCTTTCTCTATCTCGGAGGATATCATGGATGCTGCGGATATCATTCCAGAGAACACAAATGTTACCCCGATGGCGGCAGTTAGATACCACATCCTTGCAGTTTCTGTGGAAGATTCTCCATGGTAAATCTCTTCCTGAGTTTTGAGAGGATTTGCAAAGCTTTTCATCCACCTCTCTACAGAGGTGGCATTCTCCTCTGTCATATTTCCATATTGAGTAATGTATTCCATGGTTATATTCACCTTAATCTCCCTCACCCTGTCTTCGAAAGAGGATATGTAAGAGGCAAGCACTGAACTGACAAGTTGATACTCCTGGGCATCCCTCTTATCCAGGATTACTTTTATTTTCCCCTGACCGATTCCCGAGGTGATATTCTCCGTAAAATTGTCATCGAATATTAGCAGTGCCTTAACCCTTCCATTTTTGAGAGAAAATATGGCACCGCTCTCCGAGGAGTAGTTGTGCAACTCGAACAGTTTCTTTCCATCCACCTTTGCCCCTTGCATTCCATCTATGAAAACTTTACAGAGAGTATTATTAGAATCCTTTTCAGGCACTATGCCTACGGGAATGGAAGATGGAGAGGATTCATGCCCGAATACCCCGGCGAAGAGCAAGCCGAAAATTATGGGAAATATGAATGTCCAGAACACGGCTTCCTTGGAGGCAAAGAACTCTTTCATTCCCTTCCAGAAAAATGCATACACACCCTTCATTCCTTCAACCTCCTTCCTGTCAATTTTATGAACACATCCTCAAGAGTGGGTTCTCTAACCACAACTTCTTTTATTTTACCCACTTTAGACGCCAGGATTACCACATTCACTAGATCCCTTTTGGGCTCCTGGGAATAGAATACCAGGGAAGAATTCTCCCTCACAAAACCTTCAGGAATCTCTTGAAATAGGCCACGAATCTCTATGGCACTTTTTATTCCAGAACTTCGCTTCAATTCATCCACGGTATCCACGGAAATTATCTTTCCCTCGTTGATTATTGCCACCCTATCGGCGAGATGCTCGGCCTCCTCCATATAGTGGGTGGATAGGATTATGCCCTTACCCTCCTCTCTCAGGCTCCTTATAATTTCCCAGACCTGATGGCGGGATTCCACATCAAGACCCACGGTGGGCTCATCCAAAATCAAGAGTTCAGGCTCTCCCACGAGGGCGATGACTATACTAAGCCTTTTCTTCATCCCCCCAGAAAGTTCCTTAACCTTTTTATCCGGAATCTCGAATTTTTCCATCATTTTTCTTGCCCACCTACCGTCTCTCTTGTGTAGATAGGAGTAGAACTTTAGATTGGCGTATGCGCTTAGATCTTCGTAAAGTATGCCCTCCTGCGGGCAGTATCCTATTACGCTCCTATCCTTCAAAATCTTGCCCTTAAAAAACACGTGGCCTCGATGGCTCAGCCCCTCTGCAATTATCCTCATAAGCGTGGTTTTTCCCGCGCCATTTGGGCCTAAGAGAGCAAGTATCTCACCCTTTTCCAGGGAGAAACTCACATTATCCAGCACCCTCTTCTTTCCGTAATACTTGGTTACACTCTTAACCTCAAGCAGGGGCATAATAATCCATATGCATAAATAGGATATAAAGGGGGCATATTTTCTGAACCACAGAATATTTTTAAAGAAGAACCACGATTAGCAAATATGGAAAGGTACTCCAGACAAAAGGAACTTGTGTGCCAGGAATGTCTTCAAAATTCCTCGCTGCTCATTGCAGGTGTGGGTGGACTTGGGGGCTTTTCCTCCCTCTATCTCGCTCTTGCGGGAGTGGGCACAATAATCCTCGTGGATCAGGATGTTGTGGAGACATCGAATCTTAACAGGCAGGTGCTTTAAGGGAAAAGAATATAGGAAGGGATAAGGTTTACATCGCTGCCGAAAGGCTCAGGGAGATAAATCCGGAGATAAATGTGATTCCCATTAAAAAGAGGATAAGCGAAGAATTCGATATTCCTCACAGAGTTGATGCGGTAATCGATGGGATGGATAACCTGGAAGGAAGATTCATTTTGCAGGAGTTTTCACTTAGAAGAGAAATACCCTATGTATTCGGTGCAGTGGAGGGTTATATGGGTATGGTTGCATTCATAGATAAAACAACGAAGAAATTGCAGGATTTTCTTCCGAAGATGCCACAAAAAGCACCGCAGGTTCTAGGTGCCACCGCCGGAATGGTAGCCTCTATGCAAGCCTTAGAAGGTATAAAATATCTAAGCGGGAGAGGAGATCTTCTTAGAAACAACCTCCTTATATATGATGCATTAAGCACAAGTTTCCTGGAGGTGAGGTTATGAAGGTGAAGGTAAGATACTATGGCCGATTTGTAACTCTCTTGAATAAATTTGGAGATACTATAGAGGTACCAGAGGGTTATAATGTCAAAGACCTGGTGGAGTTTCTAAAGAAAAAGTATCCACAACTGAAAAATGAGTATATTGAAGTATCCATAGATGGAAAATATGCTCATGAAGATGCAACTGTGGATGCAGAAGAGATTGCAGTTTATCCGGTTATAAGCGGGGGATGAGTTTTTACAAAGTTTCAAAAAATTTTGAATCATCTACGTGAGTTTTCTCAGAAAAATTTTAAACAGGTAAAGTATACTCTTTTATTATGAATAATGAATCTTCAGATGAAATTCCAGTACTGGATGCATTGAGCAATCTGGGGGGATACATAAAATGGTGCACTCCCTCGGTTCTTCCTCATCAACGAAAAGTTTCGAATATTTACAAATCTGACATCTCTGTCTCTGCAGGTTTTCTTGGAAGTTATGTGGATAACACCGGCGTGTTTAAGGAAGCCCATAAAAAAGCTGCAAGGGTGTATGGAGCAGATAAAACACTTTTCAGTGTGAACGGCACCACTGGAAGCAATTTTGTGGTTCTCAGAATGCTTACTTTGGAGTATGAATCTCCTCAAATTCTGGTAGCCCGAAACATACATCATTCTATACTTCATGCTGCAGAATGGCTTGGTATAAAGTTCAGGTTCATTAAATCCTCTTATGATCCTCAATTTGAGAGTTTAATCCCACCAAAACCAGAGGATGTTTTGGATACGCTTAATAATTATCCGGAGAGCAATGCGGTTATTATATCCTCACCTACGTATTCTGGGTTGGCTGCGAAGATTGATGATATTGTGAAGGTTGTAAAGAATTTTGATAAGGAAATAAAGGTTATTGTGGATGAGGCATGGGGCTCACATCTCCATTTTAGTGATGAACTCCCAAAGAGTGCAATGCAGGCGGGAGCGGATATATCTGTGCAGAGCACTCACAAGCAGGGAGGTTCCCTGCAACAGACGGGGATGATTCACTGGAAAGAGAAATATGTAAATTCCGAATTAATGTATGAGGCATTTCGTGAATATGCTACCACAAGCCCCTCATATCATCTCCTTGCTTCTCTGGATGCTGTGAGGGCATACATGAAAAAAAATGGTCACGAGGCTGTAGAATCTCTCATCAAAAAGGCCGAGTATTTCAAAGATCTCCTTGGAAAAAGATTGATTCCCCCCCCTCAAGGTTATGGATGATTCTCTGGAGTTTGACCTTGTTAAAGATTATATATCTGGGTATGATAGAACGAAGACGGCTATTGCGCTCACAAAATTCAGAGAGACAGGATTTGAACTGGGGAACCTTCTGGCGGAGCACAGAATAATAGTGGAGAAAAGCAGTTTGAACACTATTCTTATGCTCACTACCTATTCTCTTTCATATAATGAGATAGACAGAACAGTCAGGGTACTTTCCAGTGTGATTAAAGAATTTCATAAGGTGGATAAGAAAGAATTAATTCCTGATCCATTTCAACATCTGGAGACAAAGCCTGTGATAGAGCCTCATACTGCAAGAAGGGTTGCACAGACTATTGGAAGGGTGGTTCCTTTGAAGGAAGCAATAGGAAAAATAGCTGCTGAGCATATAGAAATATACCCTCCAGGAGTTCCTGTGATACTTGAGGGGTTTAGAATTACGAAGAACAATGTGAGGTATCTTTTGAAGGTAAAAGATATGGGAGGCCATATAAGCGCAAGGGATCCCTCACTGGAAACAATCTATGTGCTCTGAAATGTATCATGGATAAATACACAGAAGTATCCAGTAATATTTAAATATGTGCAGATTTATGGATGAGCAAATGGTAAATGAAGAAGAAATCTGGAACGAGTTGAAAACTGTAGTAGATCTCGAAATAGGTGCAAACCTTGTGGATCTTGGACTTATTTATGAAGTCAGGGTAGAAGAGGGAAAAAAGGTTTATGTGAAGATGACTCTCACGGTTCCCGGCTGTCCCCTTATGAATGTTCTTCCAGCCCAAGTGGAAGAGCAATTGAAAAAGATAGAAGGTGTGGAAGATGTGCGGGTGGAACTTACTTTTGATCCTCCATGGACCCCAGATCGGATGAGCAAGGAACTTAGGGAACTGTATGGACTATGAAGCAAGAAAATATTAATTGAAAATCCATGCCTACCTGATGATGGAAATAGGTAGGTATGGAGATGCTGTGCTGAAAATTCCCGAATCCGCATATTTCTCATTTTTTAATAGTCCCTACATTGGACATCGAACAGGTACTGCGGTGGACGTTTACTATGAGAATAAAGTTCTCTATCCTTTGGAAGAAGGTAGGGTATTAGAGATAAGAAGAGTAAACCCTCCCAGATATATCCCCGTGGATGAGGATTATCTCATGGTGATAAAGTACGAATCCGCGTGTCTCAAAATTCTCCACGTGAAGCCAGAGGTATCTGTGGGAGATAAGGTATCTCTTGGAGATGCTCTTGGAGAGCAAATTCTCTCAGGATTCTTTCGGCCGTGGTCTGACAGGCATGCACATTTTGAGTTGAGGAATTGCGATGATGCATACCGCGCTAGGGGTGCGTATCCTCTCTTGCCAAGAATTTTAAAAAGAGTGCCACTATTGATTGGAAACACGCTTAAAATTGTGGAACGAAAGGAGCATTATGTGTGGGCAGAACCTGTTAGGTGTGGTTCTCTGGGTATGACCCCATTAGGAGAGGTGGGTGCCTGGGTTGAGGGAGGACTGCCGCATTACGGCTATGGTGCCATATATGGAAGGGCTACAGCAAATATATTTGGCCACGAAATTCGGGGAAATTTGATGTATCCAGGGGTCTACATATTCTCTTCGCCACCTAAATTTCTTGTGGATGGTCATCCCATTAGAGGGATAGGAGTGTATAGTAATCAAAAGAAAATCAAAATTCTGGATACAAATTTTTCCGAAGATGAGGAGGTACAGATTACCATTGCAGGTATCCAAAATTAATATAAGTATGAAAATGTTGTGGGCACCATGCTTCATCTTGGCATCTTCGATCTTGACCAGACGTTACTTGATACACTTCACAGGTTTCACAGGATATTTAACCGCACTCTGCACCGTTTGGGGGCCGCTGAGATAGGATGGGATGAATTTATACGAGAATATGCGAGAGATGCTCTACGAGTTTTTATACCTGGTAGATGTGAAGAATTCTGGGATATATTTTTGCGTAGTTACAACGATATCATTTGCAAGAAGGACCATGTAATTCCAGGAGCGATGGAGACTCTGCGAGATCTCAAGGAAAGAGATATCCCGGTGGTTATAACTACTGGCAGGATGGTGCCCCACGAGGTTGTAGAGGAGGAATTGAGGAAATTTTCTATGGAAAAGTATGTGGATCATGTTTATACAAGGCAGGATTTTTATGAAGATGGAAAGAGAAAAATTGAGATGCTGCGCCGTGCCATGAAAGATTTTGACGTAAAACCCAAGAATGCGGTGTTTGTGGGTGATTACTGGCCAGATATGGAATCTGGCAGAGTTGCAGGAGTGTTTACCATAGGAGTTTTAACAGGATTGCAGGATGAGAGTGTGCTGCGAAGGCATGGGGCGCAGGAGGTAATTCCCAGTGTTAAAGAACTCATCTCTCTTCTCAGACGGAGGGGGTTGCTCTAAATGTCCCTAGATGAAGGTCTGGAACTGAAGCATCGAGATGGACTTGCCAGAATCGCAAAGTTTCATGGGGTGGAGACTCCAACCCTAATGCCCGTGGTAAACCCGAATCTTGTGGTAATATCACCCAGGGAAATGAGAGCGAACTATGGGGTTCAGGCAATAATAACGAACTCGTACATAATCTGGAAAAATAGAAATCTGAGAGAGAAAGCGCTTGAGGAAGGACTGCATCGTATGCTGGATTTCGACGGATTGATTATGACAGATAGTGGAACTTTCCAGAGTTACGTTTACGGGGATGTGGAGATTACAAATTCTCAGATAGTGAGTTTTCAGCGAGATATAAACTCTGATATTGGCACGATTCTGGATATATTTGTAGAGCCAGATTTTACCGAGGATATGGTAATAAACGCTATAAAAGAAACTGCTCAAAGGGGTAAAGAAGCCTTGGAGTATCGGGGGGAGATGCTCCTTGCAGGCCCTGTTCAGGGCGGTATTTATCCGCATTTGAGGGAAGAAGCGGCAAAGATAATGACTTCCATTGGATTTGACTACTATCCCATAGGAGGTGTGGTTCCCCTTATGGAAGACTACAGGTACAGAGAGGTTGTGGAGAGTATAATTCATGCCAAGATGTACCTTGACCCTTCCAGGCCTGTGCACTTGTTTGGAGGGGGTCATCCAATGTTCTTTCCTCTTGCCGTACTCCTGGGAGTGGATTTCTTCGACTCTGCATCTTATGTGAAATATGCTCGGGATGACAGGCTCCTCTTTCCGCATGGCACAAGACATCTCAGCGAGATAAAATACGTGCCCTACTATTCGCCAGTTCTTGAAAAATATGACCTCAGAGAGATAAGAGAGATGGAGAAAAAAGAGAGAACTGCGATTCTTGCCAGGCATAATCTCTATGTTTCAATGCGGGAAATGAGCAGGATAAAGCAGGCAATTCATGAGGAGAGTATGTGGGAATATGCGGAATCTCGGGCAAGAGAGCATCCCCGACTGCTTGAGGCCTATAGAGCGGTGCTCAAATATTCCCGATACCTTGAGAAATTTGAAAGCATAAGCAGAAAAAGTGCATTTTTTTACACAGGCCCTGAAAGTCTGAAGAGGCCTATTGTTCATAGAGTTAAGATGCGTCTGCGAAGATTTCCAAGAAGGAGCGTGGTTCTCTCGCTCCCTAGACCGTGGAGCGCAAATCTTGAGAAAATTCCTGCAGGAGCAAGAGTTCATACTCCATTTGGACTTGTGCCTCTGGAATTGGAAGACATATATCCGGTGCAGCAGTCAGAGTTTCCCTGGAATGAGGAGAAAATGATGGTGGGAGAATACGAGAGCATTACCCGGGAGGAGTTTGATATCCACAAGATAAAGAGTGTGGCAGATTACCAGTTTGGCAAAGGCGCAGGAGAGGCACTATTCAACGGGGATGTGAGGATAATCAAATCTAAAAATACAGGCAAAATAAGGAATATAATCGTGGATAGGGAGCATGTGGCATCCATGCGTGCAGAGGACGGATTTTTCACCCTGAGGATACATGGGGCAATGCGTCTACATCGAAAATTCAAGGGTCGTAGATTGAGAGTTATGGTAACCGATGATTCTGCAGAGTTCAATCGCACCGGTAAAAATGTATTTGCAAAATTCGTTCTGGATATGGACCCTGCTCTTAGACCGGGTGATGAGGTTCTTGTGGTGGACTCCCGTAATAATCTTGTAGCCGTTGGTCGCACACTGCTAAACCGTTTTGAGGCTCTTCATTTTCAGCGTGGAATGTGTGTCAAGGTTCGTGAAGGAGTCGATAATCCAAAATCCTCGCTTGTAGAAATGTAACTCATTTGATTATCAGAATAAAGATTAGAAGCGATTAATTTTTATAAATCTCGTTAGATTTTCACCTGTGGCCACAATCAAGGAAATACGGGAGGATTTCTTTTACCTGTATGCAGTTGAGTTAGCCCTTATGCTTGTGTTAATTTTTCGCTATGTTTATTTTGAGGAGTATCTACT